>USSH01000074.1 GCA_900557435.1 uncultured Coprococcus sp.
TGTCTTGAAGTTCCTTTATATCATCAGCACTAAGCTCATCACTATCCACAAACGCAGAAACCATGTCGCATATGTGTCCATTGAAAAACTTCTTTAGAAAAGATGAGCTTTCATGTTTTCGATATTCCTCCTGACTGATGACAGGGGAGTAGACGAACATGCGGCCCTTTTTCTCATAGGAGATGGCAGACTTATCAGAAAGTCTTTTGATGAGAGTCTGGATAGTCCTAGGATTCCATGAAGTGGTCTGCAATAGTTTGTCAGTAATGTCATTTGTGCTTATAGGGGCATATTTCCATATAACCTTCATAACTTCATATTCAGCTTCGGAAATCTGGGGAATGTGTTTCATAGATTATACTCCTTTAATACTACATTTGTAATAACAGTATAAAGATTATGGGATGGGGTGTCAATTGTGTTGTGGAGGTTTGTTCAATGTTAGTCTGGGTAGAAATAATTTTTTTGATCTGCAAGAATAGTTAGAATAAGCAAAAGCAGATAATGAAAGACCAGATATTTCGTTGAATATTTGGTTATGAAACTTTTGTTGTCGGTTATCTCCCAATTGGCATAATATATATTTCAATGTTGATTATGTCAAGGAGTGCTTCATTCGTAATTATGACTTTATATTCTTTTAAGCTTATTTTACCGATCCTTTCATTTGTTGATTTAGATGGATTGTAATATTTATGAAAGCCTTTGTATATACATATGGGGAAACTCTCCAAAAAGGATTGTTTAGCAGAGTATATAATTTTCAAACACCGGGTAACATACTCATATACAGGCTAAGGAGGTATATGAGATGATATCACCAGACACAATAAAGCTACTCAGGGAATGTGATGCCGGGATCAAGATGGGTGTTTCGTCTATTGATGAGGTGCTTGGGTATGTGCATGCGGCGAAGATGAAGAAGATACTTATAGAATGTAAGGATGAGCACGACGCAATAAAACAGGAGATACGGAAGCTGCTGGATGAGTACCACGACGATGGCAAGGATCCAAATCCAATAGCAAAGGGCATGTCCTGGATCAAGACAAATGTGAAACTCATAGTGGATGAGTCTGACAATACCATAGCGGAGCTTATGACGGATGGCTGCAATATGGGTGTGAAGTCTCTGAACAAATATCTGAACGAATACAATGCAGCAGATGACAGGGCGAAGGATAAGACGAAGAGACTCATAGAGCTTGAGAAGAAACTCTGCGAGCAGATGCAGCCTTTTTTATAAGTGCTTGTTGACTAAAAAAGTTATATTAAATATACTTGTAAATATGAGAACCCAACATGTCTGTAGATGACGCGGATCATGTTGGGGATTTATTGTTTTAGGGGAACAGAAAAAAATGATATAAGAAGGAGAAGATATATGAACAGGCAGGTTTACAATCCCTTTTTGCCGTTGAATGAGTACATACCGGACGGTGAGCCACATGTATGGGGCGACAGGGTTTATCATTATGGATCTCACGATAAGGAGGGCGGTTATACGTTCTGTATGCAGGATTATGTGGTGTACTCCGCGCCGGTAAAAGATCTGACAAGCTGGCGATGCGAGGGCATTACATACAGGGCGAACCAGGATCCGGCATATCCGGAGCTGAAGTATATGTATGCACCAGATGTCGTGAGGGGAAATGACGGCAGATATTATCTGTATTACTGTATGGGCGGTGACTACGGTTACGGTGGATACACAGGTCCGATCAGTGTAGCTGTGTGCGATACGCCGGCGGGAAAATACGAATATCTTGGCCATGTGCAGTATAAGGACGGCACTGTGATGAAGAAGTACATTTGCTTTGATCCGGCAGCCATGAATGATGACGGAACCATCAGGATATTCTACGGCACCCAGTACGGATACGAGGAGGAGCCTGATTTCCTGACAAATGGCAGGCTGGATGATGAGGTATCTATGTTTGGAAGAACAAAGGATGAGATACTTAGCTACAAGGACAGCATCATGGGACCGATCATGGTGGTGCTTGAGGACGATATGCTGACGGTCAAGGAGGAACCGAGGCACATCATCCCTTACGCTGTGAAGGGAACATCATTTGAGGAGCATCCATTTTTCGAGGGTTCGTCCATGAGAAAGGTTGGAGACAAATACTACTTTGTTTATTCGTCATGGCAGAACCATGAGCTGTGCTATGCGGTGAGCGATTATCCGGATCACGGATTTACATTTGGCGGTACTATAGTGTCAAATGGCGATGTGGGATATAAGGGAAGAAGTTTCGAGAACAAGCTGAATATGACCGGAACCACGCACGGAAGTATAGAGTGCATAGATGGTCAGTGGTACGTGTTCTATCACAGGCTCACACACAAGTCGGACTACAGCAGACAGGCCTGTGCAGAGAAAATCTATATAGATGCTGACGGACACATAGACCAGGTGGAGGTTACGAGCTGCGGATTGAACGACGGCCCGCTTGCCGCAAAAGGCTCTTATCCGGCGGTGATAGCATGTAACCTGACAAATGGACATATGCCACACGGCTCCAACAGTATATACACGATAGAATTCCCTAATGTGACTAACAAGGGTGAGGACAGATTTATTGCGGAGATAGAGGATGGAACACTCATAGGGTATAAGTATTATGCGCTTGAGGGCAGCAGTACATTTGGCGTGAATGTCAGATATGAGACGGATGCCAATAAGGTGGTGTACGAGGGACCTGTCAGGGTAGATGAGAGATGCGAGAATCAGGAGCAGATCAAGGATGCAGATGGAGTGAATGATAAGAAGTGTTCCGCGTCAGATGTGCAAAATCATGGATACTTTGACATATGCATGACAGAAGATAGTGAGAGTATCGGAAGAATAGATATACCTGTATCTGAAGATATCTCAGAGACAGAGTGGAGATGGTGCGAGAACAAAGTGGATTTCCCAGAGGGAGTCCACGCGGTGTATCTTGTATACCATGGCAGAAGAAAGGTTCAATTAAAAGATATACGATTTAGGTAAAATATTGAAAGAAGAGGGAGAATTATGAAGAAGTCAAATGGTGCGGCACTGATACCTATATACGTCTTTCTTGTCCTGTATCTGGGACTTGGAATACTGTTTGAGTACGTGCTGAAGATCCCGATGGGATTTTACAATATTCCAATAGTGGTCGCCTTCATGGTGGCGATATTTGTGGCATGTCTGCAGAACAGAAAGGTAAGTTTTGATGAGAAACTTCAGATCATGGCAAATGGACTTACAGACAAAAATATTATAACCATGCTGCTCATATTCCTGACGGCGGGAATATTTGTGGGAGTCGTGGGGCGGAGCAGTGCCGAGAGTGTGGCATACTTTATGCTGAGTATCATTCCGGCGAGATTCTCCGTGGCAGTTCTGTTTGTTGTAGCGTGTTTTGTCTCAACAGCTATGGGAACGTCTGTTGGAACGATAACACTTCTGACGCCTATAGGAGTTGCGGTTGCCGATGCGTCGGGATTCAATATGCCGCTTTGCGTGGCGTCCATCATGGGCGGTGCGATGTTCGGAGATAACCTGTCGTTCATATCGGATACGACCATAGCAGCATGTAATGGTCAGGGGTGTGCCATGAAAGATAAGTTCAGGGCAAACTTCTGGATAGCATTTCCTGCGGCGATTGTGACGCTCATAGTAATCTTGGTTAAGTCATTCAATACTGAGATAGGCGGAGTAGTACACCATGATTACAATATGATACAGATCATTCCTTATGTTCTGGTACTCATAGGAGGAATAGCGGGAGTTAATGTGTTTGTAGTCCTGATAGTTGGAATCGTGTCAGGTTCCATCATCATGCTTGCCACAGGGCAGACGGCAGCAGTGGATCTCCTGACGAATATGGGAAGCGGTGCAGCGGGAATGTTCGAGACGAGTATGGTAGCTGTACTTGTGGCTGCCATGTGTTCACTCATCAGGGAGTATGGCGGATTTGAGGCGCTGCTTTCGGCTATAAAGAAGGTGTTCAAGGGTGACAAGGGAGGTCAGCTTGGAATCGGACTTCTGGTTGGAGCCATGGACATAGCCACAGCCAACAATACGGTCGCGATAGTCATGGCAAATCCAATAGCAAAGGAGATGACAGAGGATTATGGTATATCCCCAAAGAGATCAGCGTCGCTGCTTGATACATTTTCATGCATATTCCAGGGAATCATTCCTTACGGTGCCCAGATGCTTGTTGCAATATCAGCTGTGTCGGAGCTTGGACATGAGATATCGGCATTCCAGATAATTCCAAATCTGTTTTATCCAATACTCCTTCTTGTCAGTTCGCTTGTGTGGATGCTTATAAGAAGTAATGACAAACCACATATGGCAAAGAGACGGTAAAGAATATAAATGTGCGTTATTTCGTAATATAATAAATAAATATTCAAAAAAACACGCAAAAAACAAGAAAAATCATGAAAATGCGTGTTTTTTCGTTTTTATTTAAGAATTTTTATGCTATAATTTACACTTGTGAATTATAAATAAAAAAATAGGAGGAGTAACATGGAGGCATTCACAAACTTTTTAGGCAAAGTTGATGATATTGTCTGGGGCTTGCCACTCATAATACTCATCATCGTCTGCGGAATCTATCTGACGATCAGGCTTAAGTTCCTTCAGATAGTTCATCTGCCAAAGGCACTGAGATTCATGATCAAGAATGAGGAAGACGGTACAGGAGAGGTGACGAGCTTTGGCGCGTTATGTACAGCACTTTCAGCAACTATCGGTACAGGTAATATCGTAGGAGTAGCAACAGCTATAGGTATCCTTGCCGGTGGTCCCGGAGCACTTTTCTGGATGTGGATCGCAGCGCTTTTTGGAATGGCAACAAAGTATTCAGAGGGATTGCTTGCTGTAAAGTACAGAAAGATTGACGAGGATGGACACGTTCTCGGAGGACCTTTCTATTACATTGAGAGCGGTATGGGTCACAAGTGGAGGTGGCTTGCAAAGATATTTGCATTCTTCGGAGCATGCGTAGGTCTTATGGGTATCGGTACATTTACACAGGTAAATGGTATTGCTTCTGCAGTTCAGGCTTTCTTTGATCCTGACAAGGCAAATACAATATCAATCTTGGGTAATGACTACTCAATAGCCATCGTCGTCACAGCATTTGTTCTTGCAATTCTTGTAGGACTTGTCGTAATCGGTGGAATCCAGAGAATATCAAAGGTTTCTCAGGTTATAGTGCCATTCATGGCAGTTCTCTACATTGTGGTGTGTCTGGTTCTTATAATAGTTAATATAAATAAGGTTCCGGCTGCATTTGCAACAATAGTTAAGTGCGCATTCAAGCCTATGTCATTTGCAGGTGGTGTTACAGCAAGTCTTGCAATTGCCATGCAGAAGGGTGTTGCACGTGGTATCTTCTCGAATGAGGCTGGTCTTGGTTCTGCACCTATCGCAGCAGCAGCAGCTCAGACAAAGGAACCTGTTCGTCAGGGCCTTGTAACAATGACAGGTACATTTATTGATACTATCATCGTATGTACAATGACAGGTCTTTCAATCGTAATGATGGGAAGCTGGCAGGATGGCAGCCTTGAGGGAATCGCAGTCACAACTGATGCATTCCAGAAGGGACTTTTCTTTATGCCAGGTCAGGTTGCAGCATTCATCCTTATGATCTGCCTTGTATTCTTCGCATTTACAACTATCCTTGGTTGGGACTATTACGGTGAGAGATGTCTTGAGTACCTCACAAACGGCAGCAAGGTTTCAGTTCAGATCTATCGTTGGTTATACATACTTTGTGTATTTATCGGACCATACATGACAGTTAAGGCTGTATGGACTATCGCTGATATATTCAACGGACTTATGGCGATTCCGAATATCATAGCATTGCTTGCACTCAGCAGTGTGGTTGTGGCAGAGACAAAGGATTACTTTGCACGCCACAAGGAATTGTAGGGTTCAATAGAAGTAAATATTTATAATAATTGGGTGAGCACCTACCAGCAGTCAGGCAAAATTTTGTCTGGCTGCTTTTTTCTAAAGCACACCAAAAGGGGATACGAATGGATATATTCGATAAGATAGAAAAGTTACAACAGAGTAGTGAGTATTATTATATAGATTATCTGCCGGAGAAGTGTATGGGAGATAGATTCTATGAGTTTGAGGAGTATTATTTCAGCCACAACCTGAACAGCTTTTGCGATAAGGTTTCCAATGTAGTTATAACTTTGCTGGCATATTATGACGCGTCGGGGGTGATGACGGAGTTTCCTGACGGCTATACAGGAAAATACAGGAGCCTGTACGAAGATAGTATGGATATAGCTAAAGAAAATTTTGATCAAATATCGGATTTGATTCATTTTGTATTGATAAATGAAATTTCATCAATTCAATTGTTGATGGGCAAGGACAAAGATATGTTGTTTAGCATCAATAACAGAAATTCTATAGAGGTTATAAATGCAACTTCTGATCAGTTAGATTTGATACAAAAATTAGTCATGCAAGAGGGTCTGTATTTGAGAAAATTATAGAAGAATAATACGATGCAAATGGCATCCGTGAACACATCATTATTACTTGGATGAGGTGGTCACGGATGCTTTTTTGTTATGAAAAAACAGCGTATAACAGTTGACAATCAAGTTAGGATTGACTAACATTGTGATAGATGAGATAAAGTTGTCATTGTGTTATCAGGCAGCGAGGGCGGTCTGGAGCATACAGGAAAATGGAGGAAAAAGTTGTGAAAAAACAGTTTTTTGAGATCGAGAAGGATGGGTTCTACGGAACATACTACGAGAATCCCAATGGGGCTGACTGTGCATTCATAGGACTGTTTGGAGATGATCCGAATGATTTTATGGCGAAGTGCGGAGCAAAGTGGCTGCACAAAAATGGTGTGAACGCACTCTGTGTATCTCCCGGAAGAAAGAATTACAGCCATGTAAATAATCCGCTGGAGAGAATAGAGACGGCTATCGCATGGCTTAAGAGTCATGGAAACCGGAAAATAGGAATCATGGGAATGAGTACAGCTGGCATGGATTCCCTGGTTGCGGCGTCGTATTTTCCTGATATCACATTGACATTTGGACTTACGGCAAGTGACTTTGTATGGCAGGGATTTGAACAGGGCAAAAAAGACGGATGTAAGGAATGGCCGATACCGGGTGCATCGACTCTTTCGTGGAGAGGCGAGCCTCTTGCTTATATGCCATTTGTGTATGAGCATCCTGTGTATTGGCAGAAAATCGAGGAGGAGACAAAGGGCTCCGGCGACATTGAGCGCAGTACCTGCCTGTTCATCGACTCGGAGAAGGCAAGGGAACATACGGAAGAGGAAATGATCAAGGTCGAGAACATAAAGGGAAAGCTGTTTTTAATTGGCGCAGATGACGACTCATTCTGGGAGGCGGGCAAATACATCCGCAGAATGGATCAGCGTCTGAAGGAGCGCCCGCATACATGTGAGTATGTGCCGCTTGTGTATGAGCACGGAACTCATTTTGTTCTGCCGGAATCGATGCTTCGTATGGCGCTTCCGGTTGGACTGAAATTCGTCATGAAGTTTATATTCAAGGCTGCAAAGGATTATCCAAATGAGTGCGAGGCGACGAGAAAGGATATAGACAGAAGACTCTCAGCCGCACTTAAGGAATGGATACAGGAATAAAAAGGGCAGGCGATTAAAATGTTGAAATATGGAATGTATGCAAAAGCTGTGGAACTGCTGTGTCTTAAGCAGGCACTTGCAAGGCTTGCGCAGATATATCTTGATATGGACATGAAGAGATATAAAAGATCCGTGAAGAGAGAGTACAAGGAGATGCTTCTCAGAACTCCCGATATAGGTGGAAGCTCACTGGAGATGAACCTGTATATCGCAGCATTTGTATTTTCACTGCACAAGGCAGAGCCGGATAGGATCACACCTGAAGTTGTGGATGAGATGGTCACTGCGGTGTTCGATTCGCCTTTCATGGTGAAGGCGCATGAGAACAAGAAGTGTACGCTCTTCACTGACAATGTTCAGGACAAAAAGGTGCAGGAGAGCATAGCAAGCCAGACATCAAAGTATGAGCTTGACTGGAAATTCCACTACGAGAAAGGTGTAGACGAATTCTATAACACTTATACGGAATGTGGAATATGCAAACTGGGCAAGAGGGAAAACTGCTTTGAATTCGTTCCGTGCCTGTGCAATATGGATGAGAGAAATTACAGAAATGAAGGAGGCCAGCTTCAGCGTACCAAGACCCTTGGTCAGGGTGATGAATGCTGTGATTTCCATGTCACACGGATAAAATGACGTTAAAATTGGACTAGAGTCCAATGTTCAAAATGTTAACCTGTGGATTTACAAGGGCCGTCCATTCGACATTTGGCATACCAGTGCTTGTCGACAAAACCATAGATGAGATAAATGCGGCAAATATTTGTATGAGGGGAGCTTGAAATGGTAAATACAATAGCATTTTTACTTATAGTATTTGGGATTATGTTTCTGATTGGTATTGCAATGGCAATACTTGCTTTATATTTCAATATCAAGATGAAGCATCCCATATTTTCAATTATATTTTCAATAATACTTATACCTCTGATTTGTATTCCGATACAATTCACTGGTGGAATCTTGATTTCACGATGCATGCTGATAATTGCTTTGATATATAGTGTGGCAATGATTGTAATGGCGGTGAAAAATTATAAAATAAATGGATGAAAATCGTATACATCAATTAAGTATTGAGTATTCTTGCGAAATCCTCTCAATAAGAGACGCCGCGTGAATGCTATAATAAATGTAAGTGAGTCAATATACTTGCATGAATGTTGAGCGGTAAATGGATCATGATAGCAAGAGTTTAATATTCGAATCATGGTCTAAAGAAAGAATATGGTATGAGGAAGGGAAAATACAATGATTATCCACGAGTTCGGAAAAGAGAATAAAGAAACGATTATATTGATACATCCATCTGTTGTGAAGTGGGATTATTTTGAGAATGTGATTCCTCTGTTGGAAAAGAATTATCATCTGCTGGTTCCGGCACTTCCGGGTTATGATTTTGACAATGACAATGACTTTACAAGCGTGGAGCAGATTGCATCAGACCTAAATGACTGGATCAAGGCGAAGGGCTTTACGGATATATATGCTGTATATGGCTGTTCTATGGGCGGCTCCGTTGCGCTTATGGTTGCGCTGGGACAGAAGGTTAGAATACAGCATTGTGTAATAGACGGCGGAATCACACCGTATCAGTTGCCATGGATCGTGACACGCTTTATTGCGCTTAAGGATTATCTTATGATGATGATAGGCAGAGCGGGCGGTGTGGCTTTGCTGGAAAAGGCATTTGCTACGGACGACTATTCAAAGGAAGATCTGCAGTATGTGGCAGATGTTCTGAGGCATTGCAGCAGCAAAACACTTTGGCGAACATTTGAATCATGCAATAACTATAAGGTGCCGGATCCTGTTCCGAAGATTGATACGCACATCCATTATTGGTACGCAAAGAATGAAGAAAAAGAGCGGAAAAATGATATAGCGTATATCAGGCGCAGGCTACCTCAGACGGAGTTTGAAGTATTACCGGAACTCGGACACGGCGGACTTGTCTTACTCAGGCCTGAGTTGTTTGAGGAAATGATGAGCAAGTTTCAGTGAGATATGGAAAATATGAGTTAACCTAAATTATTCACGGCTTTGCCGTGAAAGTGGCT
>USSH01000075.1 GCA_900557435.1 uncultured Coprococcus sp.
GGGGACGGAGGGGACAGGTACCTCCGTCCCCATCTCCGTCTCCATTTTTTCTCAGGACGACTCTATCTGAGCAGCGAAAGTTTTTTATACACTTGAATGTTATTTCACAGATATACATTAGCAAATTTGAGTATAAAACTTCTGTTCACTGTCCATACTCTACTTAGAAGGGAATCCACAGACTGACAGCAATTATCTCCGCAATACAGTCACTAGGCATTCCCCAGATAGTTTCATATTTCAGGAGGTATACAGTACATGTCAAATATGTTTTGTTTTCAGTGTCAGCAGACAGCGGGAGGTTCCGCCTGTGTCAATACCGGAGTGTGCGGCAAACAGCCATCCACATCTAATCTACAGGACGAGCTTGTGTGTGAGCTTATAAAACTTGCAGAGCTCTCAAAAAAAGAGAATAAACACAGTGCACTCGCCGACAGACTTATCATAGACGGACTTTTCACCACTCTGACAAATGTCAACTTTGACGACAGTGCAATAAAAGAATTTATGGGAAGAGTTAAAAACGAGCAGAACAAGATCAGCAGATCCGAGGCAGAAAAGATACAGGTGATCGACCTCTGGGAGGGCGACACAGATATTGTATCCTTACGTTCCACCCTGCTGTTTGGACTCAAGGGGATGGCGGCATACGCTCATCATGCCATGAATCTCGGATACACAGATAATGAGGTTCTGAAGTGGTTCTACAAGGGGCTGTGCGAGGTGAACAGGGATCACAGCGTCACAGAATGGATAGAGCTCATAATGGAATTTGGCCAGGTCAATTTCAAATGCATGGAGCTGCTTGACAAAGCCAACACCGAATCATTTGGCAATCCTGTTCCTACAAGAGTAAATGTCGACATCAAAAAGGGGCCATTTATCGTAGTCTCCGGTCACGACCTGAACGACCTGTCACAGCTCCTTGAGCAGACCGAAAAAACCGGGATAAATGTATATACCCACTGCGAGATGCTGCCTGCGCACGGCTATCCGGAGCTCAACAAATATCATAACCTGGCGGGCAATTTTGGAACCGCATGGCAGAGTCAGCAAACGGAATTTGAGAACATACCCGCGCCGGTGCTCTTTACAACAAACTGTCTCATGCCGCCAAGGCCGAGCTACAAAGACAGGATCTACACTACATCGGTTGTTGGCTACGACGGCATGATACACATCACAGGCACAAGAGCAGGAAAGAAAGATTTCACCCCTCTGATCAAGCACGCACAAAAGCTCGGCGGCTACGAACACGACAGGAGCATGAGTGGCATAAACGGCGGTCACATGCTGACAACCGGCTTTGGCCACAGCGCGGTTCTGTCACAGGCCGGCAAGATCATAGACGCCATAAAAGCCGGACATATCAAGCACATTTTCCTCGTTGGTGGCTGTGACGGCGCACATCCGGGACGCAACTATTACACCGAATTCGTAAAACAGACTCCAATGGACACCATTGTTCTAACACTCGCCTGCGGCAAGTATCGTTTTAATGATCTCGACCTCGGCGAAATTGACGGGATTCCAAGAATACTCGACATGGGTCAGTGCAACGATTCCTACAGTGCTATCAAAGTCGCCCTGGCTCTGGCAGATGCATTTCATTGCAGCATAAACGACCTTCCACTCACCCTTGTCCTGTCATGGTACGAGCAGAAAGCCGTATGCATCCTTCTCACCCTGCTGTCGCTGGGCGTGCGCAACATGTATATCGGTCCTACACTGCCTGCGTTCATGTCTGAGACCGTGATAAATTATCTGGTAGAAAATTACCATCTCAATCCCATAACCGCACCAGAGCAGGATATGGATGCAATACTGAAAAGGTAGATGGGGACGGAGGTGCCTGTCCCCTCCGTCCCCATGTTGTTGCGTCAGTGAAAGATGTCATTTATACTGTCCGCCATGTCTGCATTAATTCCAATAACCCGTGAACCAAGACTTTCCGGAATCACAGCTTGATCGAGATTTAACCTGATAAGCATTATGTTCTCGTGTTCTCGTGTCATTTTCTCAAAAGGAAAGCGGATTATTGTTGGCGTGTTAAAACCTACCCCCAGTTCAAGAAGTACAAGTTTGCTGTCCATAGCATTTGTGACAAACTCACTAAACTTCCGCTCTGCCTCATGCCAGGCACTGTCCTGAACAAAATAACCATCCTTGCGGAGGTTCATGTCCATCGAGCCTCCACAGACAGGGCAGCGCGGAACCATATATGTTGGGATCTTGCAATCTCTTCTTGCCTGATCCATTTGCAAAAACATATCAGTGACATCGTATGTCTTGTCATGACAGGCATGCGCGCACTGTATATGAAAGTAATCGCCCTGAGTGCAGAATATCTTTTCCTGCGGCAATCCTGCTTTCACAAACTGACCGTCCGCATTTGTGCTCAACACAAATACATCTTTGCCGTAAAGTCCGTCAAGAAGCTTCCTGTGAAGCGGTGTGACATCGAGTTTTATCCCGCCCAGCACAGCCTGCTTTGACCAGTATCCCCAGTAGCTCTCCTCATCAGGATAGGGATAAAATCCAGCGCTGTACATATCATGCATGTATGGGCCATTCCCATATTTTCGCTGAAACTCACCAAAGTTCTTCGCAAAGAAATCACCGCCATACTGAGCACCAGCAGCCGCACTCATACCAGCACCAGCACCTATGAGCACGCAGTCCGCATCGGCTATAGCCTGTGCTGCCTGCTGAATCTGCATTTCATACGGAATGCTCTGATACACATAATCCCTAGCGGGAGTTCCACAGAGGAATGACTCAAATGTTATTTTTCTTCTTAATGTACCTGTATTTCTCACTTTTCCACCTTCTTTTTGATCTACTCTTACCATATTGCAAAACTGCTATTGAACTTTTAATCTCCTACTGACCTAAAATATTATTTTGATTATGTGGGTACATATATTTGTTACTATACCATTATTTCTTATCCAACAACTTCCTGTATATCTTCTCGTCATCCTCCTTAAACACATTGAACACAACTTTTATCCTGCTGCCTGTCTCCCGCCTATACGCCTTGACAGTATCTACTGCTATCTCGGCAGCCCTCTTATTTGGGAACATAAATACACCAGTGGATATGCAGCAAAATGCTATAGAATCTACATCGTTTTCGTCAGCAACTTCAAGACAGTTTATATAGCAGGACGCCAATAATCGTTCATGTTCTGCTGTAAGCTTGCCCTGCACTATCGGTCCAACAGTGTGAATGACATATTTGCACGGAAGATTGTAAGCCGGTGTTATCTTCGCCTGACCTGTCGCCTCCTCGTGCCCCTGTTCACACATGATCTCGCCACACCTATTTCTCAGCTGCACCCCTGCAAATGTATGGATACAGTTGTCAATGCAGTTGTGACACGGCACGTAACATCCGGTCATACCGCTATTTGCTGCATTTACTATGGCTGAGACTGCAAGCCTTGTTATATCTCCTCGCCACACATATGTGCCATCTTGAATCTCCTGAATATCCTCCAGTTTCACTATGCCTTTCTCGAAGTTCACCTGCGTCAGATATTCATCCTGTATCTTCAGAAAATCCGCATCAATAGCTCCCGGCATCCTGATATTCATAAGAGAACGGAGAAGTCTCCGCTGAGCCTCACTGCCAAATGGGATCTGCACGCCTGCGCAATCGCTGCGTTCTTCCAACAACCTCTTTATCAAATATATTCTTCTCTCACTCTGGTTCATCTAATTCTCCAATCAACTATCACTATTTAGCCTGGGGACGGAGCGCTCCGGTACTTTTAATGCCGATTTTACGCACAATTCCACAAATTCCCCAAAAGGGGACAGGTACCTCCGTCCCCATTGGCACGTATATCCGCCATTTTTCACCTATATCGCAACCTGGGGACGGAGGTGCCTGACCCCTCCGTCCCCCTTCGGGGCCACTAATCAAGACCCGCAACAAAACTGTACTGACAATCCCCGATCTGACCGTCCGGCAGATTGCACTGGTGTCTTTGCCTGTAGACTAGCTGTGCCACAAAGTCTGACGCCGGATTTTTCAGTATATCCACAGGTGCGTCATACTGTTCAATATTGCCTTTGTTCATGACGAGCACCTTCGTTCCAAGCAGAAAAGCCTCCGATATATCATGCGTCACGAACATGATAGTTATCTTCGTCTCCTTATGTATTCTCTTAATCTCCTGCTGAAGCTGTGCTCTCGTTATCTCGTCAACTGCGCCAAATGGCTCATCCATCAGCAATATCTCTGGTGATGCCGCAAGTGCTCTGGCAATGCCAACTCTCTGCTGCTGTCCGCCGGACAGTTCGCCCGGATATCTGTTCTTTATCTCCTCATCAAGTCCCACTATCTTCATCCATTTTGATACAGCGCTCCTCGTCTTTGCCCTGTCCTTTTTGTTTAAGAGATTGGGAACGTAGGATATATTTTCTTCAACAGTCATGTGCGGGAAAAGCACGCTTCCCTGTATAGAATAGCCAATACTTCTGCGAAGCTCAATAAGATCTTTATCCCTGATATTCTCGCCGTCTATCAGTATATCCCCATCTGTGGCGTCGATAAGACCATTTATCATCTTAAGTGCTGTCGTCTTGCCACAGCCTGACGCCCCCACTATGGTTACAAATTCTCCCTGCTCAACTGTGAGGTTGAGATTTTCTATGACAGTCTTATCTCCATACGACTTTTTTACATTTCTAAATTCAATAGCAGTATTCATTATTGGTACCTCCAACCTATTTTAAAAGTCCCTTGCCGGACAAAAACTCCTCCGCAACATCTCTAGGCTCTCTGCCTTCGGTCTCAACATCATAATTCATCTGCGCCATGTCGCTGTCGGTTATTGTTCCTGACAGTTCATCCAGCACATCCTTTATCTCCGGATGACTTTCAATGATCTCGTTTCTGACAACATTTCCGCACATGTATGACGGGTAGAAATTCTTGTCATCCACCAGCACCGTCACATCCGATGCCGCAAGTTATCCATCCGTTGTAAATATATTCATAACGTCGATCTTGCCCTGATTGATTGCCTGATATTTGAGTCAAATGTCCATATCCATCGTCTTCTTAAAATTGAATCCATATTCGCTGCAGAGCGCATCATATCCATCCTCACGTTCAAAGAAATCATACTCAGCGCCGAAGATAAGCTTGTCCGATACCGCTCTCAGATCCGAATACGTCTTGATGTTATATTTGTCAGCAATCTCCTTGCGCACCACCAGACCATAGGTGTTGTTGAATCCGTACATACCCACCCAGCTCATTCCAAGTGAATCTTCGTACTCACTCTCAAGCTCCGTGAACATGTCCTCAGTGTACAGTCCATCCTTTTTCAGCACCATGTTCCATGCAGTGCCCGTGTACTCAGGGTAAATGTCAAATTCGCCGCTCTCCATGGCAGGCTGGATATTTGAAGTTCCACCACCCACACCCTGGGTTATCTCCACATCAAGATCCGTATCCTGTTCGATCAGAATATCAAGCATCTCGCCGAGTATGTACTGCTCCGTCATTGGCTTGGTTGCGATATGTAAGGTTTCCTTTTTATCCTTTGGCACCACCTGAACCAGAACAAATATCAGAACGAGTGCCACGCATACCGCTGCCATTATCCTGTTTGTCTTCTTTGCCTTAACGCTCCTCTTTGAAAGACGCCTCTCCACAAATCCCAGAACAAAATCAAATGCCAGCGCAAGCAGCGCAATGAGCAAACTTCCTACCATCGTCATGGCTGTGTTATTTGTCGTGATACCTCTGTAGATCGCCACGCCAAGTCCACCGGCGCCGATGAATGATGCTATACCGGCAAGCGCTATCGTCATTGTCACCATGTTTCTGATTCCAGAGATTATGACCGGCATCGCGAGTGGAAGCTTGACTTTGAATAAGATCTGCGTTCTTGTGCTTCCCATGCCCTTCGCCGCCTCAAGAATGTTCTCATCCACATTTGTCAGACCTGTGTTGGTGTTTCTGACCATCGGCAGCAATGCATATACGGTCAGAGCAATGACCGCCGTCGCATTTCCCACACCAGAAAATGGTATGAGGAATCCCAGCATGGATATGGACGGAATCGTGTACAGGAAGTTTATCACTCCGAGCGTCGGCTTTGACGCCTTCTGATATTCACTTATCAGTATTCCAACACCCCCGCCAATTACTATAGCTATTACTATTGCCAACAATGATATCTCTATATGCTCCACAAGAAGATCCAGGAAAAATCCTTTCTTCTCAAGCAGCAATGTCCACATTTCTTTTAACATGTTATATCCTCCTTAAACTTTATCCTGTGGATTCGGTTTCTATCCTATTCTCCTCACCGCATTTACCGGACACTCCTCAAAGCACAATCCGCAGTGCAGACAGTGGGCCTGATTTATCGCAAAATCCTTAATGCACTTCTGCGGGCAGATCCGCTCACATTTCCCACACTGGATACATTTGTCGGTTATCTCGTATCCCTTGAAAGTCTTTTCACTTCCCCCCAGCGCAAATGTCTCTCTGACTATCGGCTCCCTGCCAAGATCAAAGAATTCCACCTCCCCATTGTCGATACAGAACGGCTCAAGCACATATCTGCTGTCATCCGGGTACACACTGTTCATAGATGGATTATCCGCAAATATCCTGTCTATCCACTTTTTCTGGTCATCCAGCCTGCGAGCCTTTCCGCTTAGCCTTATCATCTGGTATTCTCTGTTCATGCCCGTTACCGCAACATTTCCATCACGCATGAGCTGCGCGTAAAAATCCTTGCCCCTTGCCGTGCAGAAATAAACTTTCTCACCTTCCACCAGCATTATGTCTATTATCCTTATCTGCGGCATGCCCTTGTCATCAACCGTGGCAAATGCCACGTCCTTTATCTCCCTGAGTATCTGCAGGCATCTCTCTGCGTTCATCGCTTTACCTCCTCGTCTAAAATATGTTCTGCACTCTGCCCCGAAACGATGTCGGTCACTTCGGAATCTAAAAGCTATTTACCTTGCTTTCAAGACTATTCTATAAGAGGTTTTCTATTAAAAAAAGTACGCACAATATTGTGGCGTAGTTACCTGAAGGTTACTATTGTGGGAAATCAACGTTAAATAAAAAATTATGACATAAAAATGACCATACCTCATATGAAGTATGGTCATCTAATAAACCGTTATATTACTCAGATATTTCGTCCCTGGTACTGAACGGTTACTATATATACTCTATTTTGTTCCTTATCAATCTTGAATATTATGATGTAGTTATCTACTATCAGTTGCTTATATCCTTTTCCAGCAAATTGCCCAATCAAACGATCCTGATATGATTCAGGCAATTGTTCAAGTGATTTTATCGCATCCCATATCCTATCCGTTTGTCCCTTTGCATTCTCTGGGGACATCTTCTCAAGCGCTATATATGCATATATGTCATCAATATCACGAAAAGCTCTGGGATATAACATTACGCTGTATTTATCCATAGTATTTTTTGTTCAACCTTTCTATAGCACCGTCTACTGATATAGGCTCAGCCCCATCCTCTACTTCTTTTTCAGCTTCATATATTGCCTGATCGATCCTGTTGATCTGTGCAAATTTTTCATACAGCTCTGCACTCATTACAACTAAATCACTATATCCATTTTTTGTAATAAAAATAGGTTCCTGTTTCTTATGAGCTAATTCTGAAATCTCACTTGTATTTCGCAAATCTCTAATTGGCATAATAGTTGGCATGATCAACACCTCTCTTTCTTGTGTCATTATTGTAGCATAATTATGCTACACTGTAAATATATGATCTTATGTCAACTGTCACCCCAATATGCGCATTCACATTATAAAACTGGTATCTTTATAGCATGTATGGTACAATACGCCTATAAGTAACCAAAAGAAACCATTGTATTTTATCGAGAGGTAATTATCATGAACGACAAATTAAAAGAATTGCCGGCATGCCCGGTTGAGACTACATTAAGCCTTATCGGCGACAAATGGAAGGTTCTGATCCTGAGAGATCTGATAACCGGCACAAAGAGATTTGGAGAACTGAAAAAATCCATCGGAACTGTTTCGCAAAAAGTTCTCACCGCTCAGCTCCGTGACATGGAGGAAAACGGACTTGTCCACAGAGAGGTGTATGCGGAGGTTCCGCCCAG
Organism: uncultured Coprococcus sp.; assembly: GCA_900557435.1. Lineage (GTDB taxonomy): Bacteria > Bacillota > Clostridia > Lachnospirales > Lachnospiraceae > Coprococcus. The sequence continues at coordinate 8,157 of USSH01000075.1, forward strand.
AGTAGAATACTCACTGACTGAACTTGGTCAGAGTCTCCAGCCTGTGCTTGATGCAATGAGAAATTGGGGCGAGGATTATAAAAGCAAGAATGCCTGAAAACGACATTGTTATATAAAAGAAGGGCTGGCTGCCCTGTTTAGAGCAGTCGGCCCAATTATTTTCATACGAGACGGGGTCAGGCACCTCCGTCCCCCCGACTCGCAAATCAACTATTCTTAGCCGACAAGTTCGTCTAATTCCCGCTTAACGTTCTCAAGTTCCATCCTGTAATCTGCCAGATGTCTTTCTCCTGTTTTATCCTATAAACATAATTGCTGGTATCCTGGGAAGTTCCTTTCTTCTCCTGACGACAGTGAACGTACATAGGTATCTCTTTTGCGGCACGCCTTATCACATAGGCTATGAACGAAACCACCACAGCCCCAACAATGATAAACAAATACGTCTGTGCAACAAACCTGTAAACTATAAGCGCTGCATTTGCCGCTATATAAGCAAATATTCCCACAACAACCAGAAGCAATATCATGGTGATCTTGAAATTTTTCAGCAGCTCCAAGTATTTTAACTCATAGGCAGCTATTTTTTTCTCGGACTCAGAGATTAAATTCTCTATATCCCGGATTTTCGCCGTGAGCTGCTCTCTGCGATATTCATCACCTATTTCCTCATTTAACTTTTCCTGTGATACCGACAAATGCATAAATCCCACTCCTTCTTATTTAAACATCAATCTCACTTCAACCCCATCATCGACATTCTTCATCTCACAGCCAAATCCATGCCTGTCCATGATGGTCTTGACGATCGAGAGTCCAAGCCCGGTGCCCTTGTGTCCGTGGCGGCTATTGTCCCCCTTAACAAATGGCTTCCACACATCTTCCAGCATGTCCTTATCAAGTGATTCGCTGGAATTGACAAATGACACTTCTTTGTCAGAGAGCTCCACCGCGATGTGTCCGCCGTCAGTCACATACTTGACAGCGTTATCCATAATGTTGACAACAGCCTGATACATCAGAGCTTCATCCGCAGAGACCGTGCATGCCCCCGATATATCAATCTGCACGTTTTTCTCCGATATTTTCTCATTATATATCTGTGCCACAGTGTCAACTATGCCTGCCACATCCACTTCTGTCTTTTTGAGCTTTGTATCCACATCCTCTGCCTTAGCCATATCCAGTATAGTCGCAACCTGCGTATTCATCTGTCTGACCTCATCCAGTATGCCGTCCATATAATACTGGTTCTTCTCAGGATTTGTGCCAGCCTTGAGATTTTCAGCGTAAAGTGAGATGACCGCCAGCGGACTCTTCAGATCGTGCGCCATAGCATTTGACGTGGTACGCCTGTACTGCTCCATGTCATATGCAGATTTGTATGATCTGTACAATACATAGGCTATTGCAAGTGAAACAAGCGTGCTCAGCAGTGCTATTCCTATCCACGTAGCAATTATCAGTTTTCCAAATGTAGACTTTATA
>USSH01000076.1 GCA_900557435.1 uncultured Coprococcus sp.
CATATAGCTTGCCTTGCTGTCATATGCCAGCCGCTTATCTTCTTCCGACGGTCTGGACGGCGATTCGGGGTGAGAATGCCAGTTTCCCAGCGGCACCAGCCCATTGGCACGCATATCCTTGACTGCTGCCAGCTGTTCCTTGGGATCCAGACTGAAATGCTCATTGGAACGGTCAATGTTCGTCAGCAGGTATACCTTCCTGACAATCTTGTCTGTTCCCTGTACCTCGCCGGCGATCAGACCGCAGGCTTCGTCCGGAAGCTCTTTGGTCGCATGTGCCAGCATTTTTTCAAAATCTGCTTTGTTCAATTGAATCATAGTCCAACACCATCGCATTCTGCCTGTTCATAGTCGATCAGTTCGGTAATTGTGGGGTGTGTCCCGCAAACTGCACAGCCGGAAGTTTCAGACGGCAGCTTTACCTTGCGGAATTCCATTTTCAGTGCATCATAGGTCAGCAGATAGCCTGTCAGCAGCTGGCCGATGCCCAGAATGTACTTTACGGCTTCCATTGCCTGAAGGCTGCCGATTACGCCGCCCATTGCGCCGATTACGCCGGCCTGCTTGCAGGTAGGAACCGCATCCTTCGGGGGCGGATTCTTGAATACGCAGCGATAGCAGGGGCCTTCTCCCGGCACATAGGTCATCAGCTGACCCTGAAACCGGATAATACCGGCATGGGAGAACGGCTTCTTCGCCATAACGCAGGCATCGTTGATGAGGAACTTTGCCGGAAAGTTGTCTGTGCCGTCAATGACGAAATCATAGTCCTTGATGAGATCCATGATGTTCTCTGATGTTACGAACTCTCTGTATGTGATTACATTTACATCAGGATTCATGGCGTTCATGGTCTCCTTTGCGGATTTGACCTTTGCCTTGCCCACATCTGCTGTTCCGTGAATGATCTGCCTCTGAAGATTTGACAAATCTACCTCATCGGCATCAACTATACCGATGGTTCCTACTCCGGCTGCTGCCAGGTACATAGCGGCTGGTGCTCCAAGTCCACCTGCGCCGATGATCAGTACCTTGCCATTTAACAATTTCTTCTGTCCCTTCACGCCAACTTCCTGAAGGATGATGTGACGTGAGTAACGTTCCATCTGTTCATTTGTGAATGCCATTAGAAGCTGCCACCTCCCATGAAGTAGAGGAACTCTACTGTATCGCCGTCCTTGAGCTCTGTTGTTGCAAATGCATCTGAGTCAACAAACTCATCGTTTACTGTTACTGTGACATAGTCTGGATTCTCAACATTCTCTGACACGATGATCTGAGCTATTGTTGTCTTCTCTGCTATCTCTTTCTTCTTTCCTGCTATTGTGACTGTCATTTTTCTTTCCTCCTGACGATTCATTTGCCTGTCCGGCGTTGCCAGACTGACATAAAATGTGATTATATACTTTATAAAATTATTTATATAGTTTCATTCTTATGTGCACCGGAAGTAATTGACCACAGTCAAATACTCCATCATGTCACTTTACCAATGAATTTCTACAATAATTTGCCAACTTCCTCCTCCAGCACATTTCTCTTCACAAGACCTCGGATGCGGGAAACCTCCTCACCACCCTTGAAGAAGAGTATGGTTGGTGACGCCATGACTGCGTACTTCTCAGCAAGCTCTGCGTCGAAGTTTACATTTACCTTGTACACATTTACCTTATCCTCGTAATCATCTTCTATGCCGCCAAGGATAGGTGAGAGCTGCTTGCATGGTATGCAGCTGTCCGAATAGAATTCCACGATGACCGGGAGCTTCGACTGAATAACCTTCTCATCGAAATCCTCTGCACTGACTCTTACTGCCATTCATTTTCTCCTTTCCTGCCGGATGTTTTCACTACAATAATTTATACTATGCGTACATAACAAAAGCAGTGAAAACATCCGGCTTACCTTATCTGATCAATCCTCCAGCTTCTTAACTATAAGATCATAAGTGCCATTCTCGTTGTCGATGAGCTTCAGGATCTGCTGTCCTTCCTCCTTGAAGCTTCTAGGTACGTTCTGCACAGGCTCGCCATCGTTCATGGTGACCGCAAGCACCTGTCCTATCTCAAGCTCCTCCATGGCTACCTTCGCCTTGACAAATGTCATCGGGCACACCACATCAGTTATATCTACTCTGTCATCGATTTCGTAATCAGCCATTGTAAGCCTCCTTTAATACTTCTTTGAATTTGTCTAAGCCCACGCGCTCTAATGTGAACTGGAAACGCTCGCTTGGCTTTGCATGTTCTGCAAAGAACTGTATTGCTGCATCTGTGATACGGAAAAGCTGTTCCTCAGATGTAACAACCGGAAGTAACTCCTCGCCGCGGTGGATCGTATTTCCAAATAATCCTCCGAATGAGACAAGATATCCTGTCTCGCCCTTCCATGCATCTGTAGGACACGCCTTTGCGCATCGACCGCAATAGTTACATTTGTCTGTGTCGAGGATGATCTTGCCGTCCGCCATGGTGATCGCGCCCTCACGGCACGCCTTGACGCACACGCCACACATGATGCATGATGGCTCATCCCACTCTACTACCATTGCGCCCTTGATTCCCACATCGTTCTCCTCTGCCTTCAGACAGTTGTTCTGGCATCCTGTGACACCGAACTTGAACTTGTGAGGAAGCTCCCTTGCGTAATATCTCGCATCAAGCTTCTTGGCTATGTCATAAGTGTCTATATTGCCGCTCGGACAGATCTGATTTCCCTGGCACGCTGTGACTGTTCTTACTCTCGGGCCACACACACCCGGCTTACAGCCTCCTTTTGCCAGTTCCTCCTTCACCTCTTCCACATCGTCAAGCTTGACAAATGGGATCTCGACGCTCTGTCTCGATGTGAGATGTACATGTCCATCTCCGTATTTCTCGGCAACCTCTGCTATCTTCTTGAGATTCTCTGCGGTAAGGTTTCCTCCCACCACCTGAAGTCTCAGAGAAAAGTTATTCTTCTGCTTCTGTCTCATGAATCCGCCCTTTTTCAGAGCTGCGTAATCTACTGCCATATGTAGTTCCTCCAAATCATATTTACGTGTTCAATCAATTGCGAAACCTGAATGTTATTTAACGCATGCCTTATCCAGACTACGTGTTTCGCAATTGCTTAACTTTCCAAGGCCTTCCGGAAGTCCTCTATGAGATCCTCCACATCCTCGATTCCGACACTAATACGAATCATATCATCATATACGTTGGCGTCAAGCTTCTCCTGCTCTGTGCTGTGCGCATTCAGTGTTGATTCAGGATGTACGATGAGTGTTTTCGTATCTCCTATGTTCGACACTATCTGCGGTATTGTGAGCTTGTTCATCACCGCAAATGCCTTCTCCTTGCTGCCGACTCTAATGGTGATTATGGCACCATAACCACCGTGGAGCTGTTCATTTGCGATGTCATGCCAAGGACTGGATTCAAGTCCCGGATAGTTGACCTTTACACCCTCCTGACTTTCTAGGAACTGTGCAAGGGCAAGTGCATTGTGACAACATCGCTCCATTCGAAGCCCCAATGTCTCCATGCCCAGCATATTGTAAAATGCCGTCTGCGGAGCTATGCAGGCTCCTGTATTTCTAAAAAGTCCGTTTCTGAGTTTTGCTATATAGGCGAACTTTCCGAACATCTTGTACTGCTGCAGAAGCGGATAACGCTCTGCGTCCCATTTGAAATTGCCGCTGTCGGTGATGACTCCGCTTATGGCATCGCTGTTGCCATTGATGTACTTGGATGTGGAATTGATGACTATGTCCGCTCCAAGTGTCAGCGGTGTGACCAGGTATGCGGTTGCCACTGTATTGTCTATCAGGAGCGGAAGTCTGCGTGAGTGAGCCAGCTCCGAAAGTGCCTTTATATCCACCACATCAAGCTTCGGATTGCCGATCGTCTCAGCAAATATCACTCTGGTATTCTCATTTATCGCTGCCTCAACCGCTTCCTTATCCGATATCTCCACAAATGTCGTCTTGATCCCAAATGCCTCCAGATCGTGGAACAGATCTATCGTTCCCCCGTAGAGCCCTGTGCTGGAGACTATCTCTCCGCCAGTTCCTACTATATTTAAGAGTGCATTTGTGAGTGCCGCCATTCCAGAAGAACAAGCTACAGAACCCACTCCCTTTTCAAGATTTGTCATCCGCTCCTCAAATGCAACTATCGTCGGGTTGTTGATCCTCGTATAAGAATAACCCGTCGCCTTGTTGTGGAAGAGCTTCTCATGCTGCTCCGCCGAAGGCTGATAGAATGCACTGGATTGATAGATCGGTGTAAGTGTGGCGCCTGTATTCTCATCACCAAGCTTTGCGCTGTGTAATAATGCTGTGTTAAATCTCATGATCTTCTATGCCTCACTAATTATTAAATCCTATAATTCCTACGAACATGATAGGATTATAGCTCTTATACCCTACTATGTCAATAGGAATTATAAAATAAGCAATGCAGATAATAAAAAAATGCCAGTTGATGGGAGCTTGCTCACAATCAACTGGTGTTTTTTTGTTATCTATATGGCGCATGCCATTCCACGAGCTGCGTTAGCAGCGAGGGGCGCATTGCTTATTTTATAATTCCGTCCGTCTTCCACGGCGTAGGGACGGAGGGGACAGGCACCTCCGTCCCCACTCCGTCCCGTGACAGGGGACACTCTTCGGTACGAAAGGAACGTCCCCACTAGATGTAGTTTCCATCGTGAACCTGAGCCGCGTCGTATACAGACTCCTTGCGGATCTCGTCTGCTATCTCGTCTGCGTCGATCTCGCCGTCAGCATTCCAGTCACCGCTGTAGACCTCGGCGCCTTCTACCTTGATTCCTGCGATCTGCTGCTCGCTTGCGAAGAGAAGCACGATGATTCCGGCATGATGAAGATGCTTTAATACAGCATTTACATCCTCGCGGATATCTGGAGCATACAGGTATGTATGACGTCCGTCGATGCAGAGTTTCTTCTCTACCGACTCAACGAAATCTCTTGAGACATTTCCTGCTGCAAATGGAACTATGACAGCTTTCTGCCCCTTGATTGCTGCACGCACATTTCTGTCCACGCGTCCCTCGTAAAGTCCGGTCTCCTCAGTGTGAACCTCCTCGACAACACCGCAGGCACTTGTCATGTCTGTGACACGGTCGATGAGTATGAGCTCTCCGAGAGTCTTATGTTTCTTGAACTCGTCAACCACGATCCTGTCGGCAAATGCGATCCTGCAGACTGCGATACCATTCTTCGCAAGGGTGTCCGCTGATTTCTGCTCGCCTGTATTTACATCTATGGTGTAATCGATATGTGTAACTGTACCAGGGATCATTTTTGTTCCAAGCTTCACGAAGAAGTTCTTGCCATTGTACAGCTCATCGTCATCCATCCAGAGAAGTGTTGCGGTGATCGAAGATGCAACCTTTGCGCCTGAATCAACTGTGAGCACGCATCCTCTTGACACATCCACCTCACGGTCAAGCTGTATTGTTACAGGCTGTCCCTTCTGTGCTGAGTCCACTGTGTCAAATCCCACATGGATGCTCTTGACCTTTGCAGTCTCGTTGCTTGGGAGTGTGTTGATCTCGTCTCCAACGTGGATCTCACCGTCCTCGATCTGCCCCTGGAAGCCTCTGAATGTGTGGTCAGGACGGCACACTCTCTGAACAGGCATATAGAACCCTGCCTCTGTGTTATCCTCTGCGATATCTATATCCTCAAGGTATGTAAGGAGTGCGGAACCCTCATACCAAGGAATGTTCTCTGACTTCTTTGTCACGTTGTCACCCTCTGTCGCTGACACAGGGATGATAGTGATATTTGGCAGACTGAGCTCTGATGACAGCTCATTTATCTGCTCTACGATCTCGTTGAAACGCTTCTCGTCGTAGCCGACAAGATCCATCTTATTTACTGCAAATACAAAGTATCTGATTCCCATCAGCGCGCAGATCCTTGCGTGTCTTCTGGTCTGCACCAGCACGCCCTGCTTTGCATCGATGAGGATGACTGCCAGGTCGGCAAATGATGCTCCAACCGCCATGTTTCTTGTGTACTCCTCATGGCCCGGTGTATCTGCCACGATGAAGCTTCTCTTGTCTGTTGTAAAATATCTGTATGCAACGTCGATGGTGATACCCTGTTCACGCTCTGCCATCAGTCCGTCCAGAAGAAGTGAATAGTCGATGGCACCGCCGCGGCTTCCTACCTTGGAATCAAGCTCCAGCGCCTTCTCCTGATCTGCATATAAAAGCTTTGAATCGTATAATATATGTCCTATAAGTGTTGACTTTCCGTCATCCACACTTCCGCATGTTATAAATTTAAGTAATCCGCTCATCTTAGAAGTATCCCTCCCTCTTTCTACGCTCCATGCTGCCTGCTGCCTCGTTGTCAATAACTCTGGTGGTTCTCTCTGAGGATACCGCACTGAGCGTCTCCTCGATGATCTCAGGGAGTGTGTCCGCTGTGGACTCCACGCCGCCTGTCAGTGGATAGCATCCGAGAGTTCTGAAACGAACACTCTTCATCTCTATCTTCTCGCCAGGTCTGAGCTTCATTCTGTCGTCGTCAACCATGATGATATTGCCGTCACGGTATACAACAGGTCTCTCCTTTGCAAAGTACAGTGATGGAATCTCTATATTCTCACGTTCTATGTACTCCCATATATCAGCCTCAGTCCAGTTGGAAAGCGGGAATACTCTGACCTCCTCGCCCTTCTGGATCTTGGTGTTGAACAGCTTCCACATCTCAGGTCTCTGGTTCTTCGGATCCCAGGCATGCTGAGCATTTCTGAAAGAGAGGATTCTCTCCTTCGCACGGGACTTCTCCTCGTCTCTACGTCCGCCGCCAAATGCTGCTGTGAAACCGTATTTGTCAAGTGCCTGCTTGAGCGCCTGTGTCTTCATGATATCTGTGTATGCTGAACCGTGGTCAAATGGGTTGATGCCCTTCTTGACACCCTCCTCGTTGATGTACTCGATCATGTCAAGTCCGTATTTCTTCGCTGTCTTGTCTCTGAACTCGATCATTTCCTTGAACTTCCATGTTGTATTTACATGCAAGAATGGAAATGGCGGCTTCTCAGGATAGAATGCCTTGAGTGCCAGATGAAGCATTACCGAGCTGTCCTTTCCTATTGAGTAAAGCATAACCGGCTTCTCACACTCCGCAGCAACTTCGCGGATGATGTATATCGCCTCTGCCTCCAGTTCGTCAAGATGTGATAACTTTCCCATGTTTATACCAACCTTTCTTCTTTTGCAATTGCCAATCTAGTCTATGAGCCGTGAGGTATCCGGTATGTGCCATAACAGGGTCGCTCCCGCTTATTTCGGCTCGCAGCGGTACTAAGGTGCCTGCTTAAGGCAGCCACCTAAGGACCGGCGGCCTCAAATTCCCTTTTTATGGCACATACCGGATACCTCACGGCAACTACACATTGTTGGCAATTGCATAAAATAATAAATGTTTGTTATATTTTTCTCTAATATTTATTAGCTTCTTTTTTATCTATAATAATCTGGTCTGTTGTGCCATCCATCTTGCGGATATTCCACAGCAGCAGATCTCCCTTGTTCTCCACCGACATCTGGCTTCCCATTCCGCCGATGTCTGCTCCGAGATACAGTGAGATGGCGTCAAATGCACACTCCTTGATACAGGATGAGCATCCCCAGCAGTCCTTTGGGTATTTCATAAATATCTGTCCATCCTCATCTCTCTTTATGAGGGAACCCGGGCAGACATTTGCACATTTGCCGCAGTTTTTGCAAAGCTCTTTATTTATCACTATGCTCATATACATCCCCCTTTCTCACAAGGTCTCTGTGTATCATCTTAAGCTCGCCGTCCACCATCTTGGAGTTGACAAATATCTCCCAGTCTTTGCTTTTCTCCGGGTAGTCCAGGTTCTCAGCAAAGCTGTGCCATCTCGTCTCCTTCCTATCCTTCAGGTGTGCGATTACAGAAAGTGCAACTGTGAGCCTCTCCTTCACCTCATACACAAACATGAGCTCATGCATGTCGCGGGCACTTATGTGCCATACCAGCTTCTGGAGCTGCTCTATCTTCTCCTTTGCCAGCTCAAGCTGTTTCTCGTTGAACTGGTAGTGGGTGGATATTCCTCCGGCGTAGTTGTCCATGACCTTCTGCATGGCCTCCTCTATCGCCTCGTATGTGAACATCTTCTCATCGGTATCGAGGAAATGATCGTACTCTTCTATCTTTCTGTCAAATGCAGCCTCCTCGTCAAGCTCCGGCTCTGTGTATCCCTCGTCAAGCTGCTTTACCATGGCAATGGCTGCTATCTCTCCCTCAACCATCGCTCCGGTCACATACTTCTGTGGACATCCGCCCGCCACATCTCCGGCCGCGAACAGCCCATGTATTGTGGACTCTCTGTCGTTGTCCACCCAGTAACCGCTTGCGGTGTGGCCGCCAACTATATAAGGCTCTGTGCCCTCTATCTCCACATTCTGCTCACTCGGATTCTTGCCGGACTCAAGCCATTTGAGTGTCTGGCTCGGAGCCATGTTGAGGTATGCCCTCTTCAATGAGTCGTCCTGTTCAGGAGTGATGCCCTCTGTTCTCAGGTAACATGGACCTCTACCCTCTATATTCTCTCTCACCGTTCCGTACACTCTCTGGGATGTGGTGAGTCCATATTTGTTCTCGTATACCTCGCCGAGTGAATTGACCTGCTTTGCGCCCACACCCTGGGCTATGGTTCCCGTAGGTGCTATGGTGTCCTTACATCTGAGTGCTATAAATCTCATCTCAAATGTAGTCATCTCCGCTCCGGCATTTATTCCCATTGCGTATCCCGCTCCGGTGTTGAACGGCGGATACCACATCTTATGCCTCGAAAACCCCGGATTGTTCGGTCTGTAAAGTCCCGCCGCACCGCCTGTAGCACAGAGCACTTTCTTTGCTCTGATCTCGTAGGCTGTATTATCCTCTATGGAGAATCCAAATGCTCCGAGGATCTGATTATTTTCAACTATATAATCTGTAATGTTGACTCTGTTCAGTATCTGGCAGTTGTCAAGCTCCTCCACCGCCTTTGCCAGCAGTGGCTTCATGTTCTCACCATTTATCTTGATATTTCTGTTGCCCCTTGCAACATACTCACCATTCTCGTCCTTTAAGATTACCAGCCCCAGCTTCTCCATCTTGTCTGTTACACGGTTCAGCCCCTGTGACATAGAAAGCAAAAGATCTTCTCTGACGATCCCGTCAGCGTCTTTCCTGCAGTAGTCCACATAGTCTTCTGGTTTCCTGCCCTTCACTATGTATGCGTTTATGGCGTTCACACCCGCCGCCAGGCACCCACTTCTCTTTATGTTCGCCTTCTCGGCGATGATGATGGAATAATCAGAATGCTCTCTGACGGTTAATGCCGCATAGCAGCCAGCCGTACCACCACCGATTATCAAAATGTCCGTATGAAGTATTTTCCTGTTTGCAATACCCATATTCTCTCTCCAATCTTTTTTATGGGGGGGACGGAGGTACCTGTCC
>USSH01000077.1 GCA_900557435.1 uncultured Coprococcus sp.
CACCTGATCACGTATCTCCTCAACAGAGATGACATTTGGCTTGTCATGTGTGACCCAGATAATATCCGGCTGGTTTCCTGTCTCACACTGGAGGCATGATTTGCAATGATTACAAGGTTCCGTTCCACCCTCCTCACACTGAAGAGTTTTCACAAGTGCCCTTGTGAGGGTCTTCTTACCACTGCCAGTCTCGCCATTGATTATATATCCCTGAGATATCTTTCCAAGCTCTATACTGCTCTTGAAATGGCGTATTATGTCTTCATGTCCGATTATTTCTGTGAAATCTATCATAAATACCAACCCCCTTACATTATTAATTCACATTGTCTGTAGCTTTCTGACCTTCTCCCATCAGATTGCATCACAGGTTGAGTTTCTTCTCTACATACTCTGTTATTATACCATGAATCTCATTGATAGGTAAAGTAGCGTCTATCTTTACTATTCTCTCAGGGTGCATATCCGCCAGCATGCGGTATCCGTCCACTACCTTCTGATGAAATTCAATTTTTTCATTCTCCATTCTGTCAAGCTCTGCCTGATTCTTTTTTCTCGCAATCCCCTCCTGGGCATTAAGATCCATGAGAAATGTCATATCAGGCATGATCCCCTGAAGTGCAAATTCATTGACCTTATACACAGTGTCAACGCCCAGACCTCTTCCGATCCCCTGATATACAGCAGAGGAATCAACAAACCTGTCCGCGATGACTGCCTGTCCGGCTTCAAGTGCAGGCTTGATATTCTCCTTTACAAGCTGGGCTCTGGCAGACGCATACAGAAGCAGTTCTGTCATATAGCCCATCTCTGTAAATTCCTTGTTCAATATAACCTCACGGATCGCCTCACTGATCGGATTTCCGCCCGGATCTCTCGTTATCAGCACATCATAACCTTTTTTTTCAAGATACTCTTTGAGAAGTTCTCTCTGTGTTGTCTTGCCGGCTCCATCCGGTCCCTCTATTGTTATAAATATTCCTCGCATATCTTAACCCTATGTACATGCACCGCAAATGCATATACGCCTTTCTTCTTATATAATTTGCTCATACGGTTCATCACAAAGTACCACAGCTTGCATGCTTTTCACTTCTCGCACAGCACAACTATACATCCATCATCCACACCTGACACATTCAGCCCGCTTCTTATCATTGTATCTATTCCGCAGACAGCCCGCTCGTCCACTATCTCTCCAGGAGCCAGCACCGGAATCCCCGGCGGATATGCATATACAAATGCGCCCGAAATTCTTCCCACCGACATTTCAAGAGACACTATCTCTGAAGGCTCATCCCATGCTTTCCCGGGAACCACCGCAGATCTTCTCCCGGATATAATGTCCATTGCTCTGCTGCCATCCACGATCACACTGTGCTCTAAGTCATTGTCTATCTCTTCTATCGCCCTAAACAGTATATCATAACTGGCGGCACTGTCCACCACAGATGATATACAAATGACATAACTCACCGAAGCCATCTCCACGATCAGCCCATACCTGTCAGCCAGTATGTCAGCGAGCATAACTCCGGTAAATATCTGTCCTGCTCTGTCCACAGTTCCCGGTCTCACGACAAATACCAATCTTCCCTCATCGTGGTCAAATACTTTATACGTGACGCAGATCTCACCATTTTTATCCAAATACTCATCTGATCCGGCCAAGCTCTGACAACTTGCCGACTCGTGACTCTGGCTGATTCTTGCTGCGTACACATCAGGTTTGAACAGACGAATATTTCTGAGGCCGTCACATTTTTCAGCAAATGTCTCAAGTCTCCGTCCATACTCGGCAAATCCTGCTCTGTTATTTGCGCCCAATGCCACAGCCTTCTCCATGCTCTGCATGAATATATACGAAGGGGACGAGGTCTGGAATATCTGCATATATCTCCTGGCTCTCTCATCAAGTTCCGGATCCATAACATGAAGAAGCGATGTCTGAGTGAGTGCAGGCATGGTCTTGTGAAGGCTTTCGATGACGATATCCGCTCCCTGTTCCATGGCGGTTTCATGCCCTTCCATGAAGTTCAGATGCGCTCCCTGCGCCTCATCCACTATGAGATATATTCCATATCTGTGTACGATTTCGGCTATGATTCTTATGTCTGATATGACGCCCTCATATGTGGGCGATGTGATGATCACCGCACTCGGCTTTCTGCCATCTGTTATCAACGTGTTGATCGCACGCTCTAGCTTATCCGGCGATATATCACCCAATATGTCCGTCCTTTCTGACACTTCACGATCATCTTCATCGCCTGGAGCCATCATTGCCAATGCTTCGCAATCATCTTCACCACCGGCATCTGTCATTCCATCCGTTATTGCCCGGGTTGCATTCTGCCCCATACAGTCAGGCCATTTCATATCCACATAATCCGGCACTATGTATTCAGGTTCAAGCTCAAGCATGCAGATGGCATTGTACACTGCCTTATGGCAGTTCCTGGCAGCAAGTATCACATCTCCCCTGTGACATGTGGCATGGATAGCCGTCATGATCCCGGATGTGGAACCGTTCACCAGCATGTACGTCGCAAATGTGCCGTACACCTTTTTCATCTCGGCAAGGCTGTCCGCTATGAACATCTCCGGCTCATGCATATCATCAAGATCCTTTGCCTCTGTGAAATCATGTGCATATACTCCATTCCAGAAGCTTTCCAGCTCTTCTAACGGCTGTCTCTTGTGTCCCGGCATATGCCATGGGTACGTGCTCTTCTCTATATATTTTTCAAGCGCTTCATTTATATATTCTTTCAATACTTTTCTCCGAACATATCTCTATATAATCTATCTCTCGTATCATAACATATTTTCACATTTATATTCAATCTGCCTGCCATACATTAGCGATGTGCGCCGCCTGACACAAAAAACAGGAGAAACCATAATCGGCTTCTCCTGCGAGGGGTTTATGAAAAAGTTAGTTTTAAGCGTTATTATTTATGATCTGCCAAATGCCGCAACAGCATCCTCGATCTTCTGCAGTTCTTCCTCTGTCATGACTGTATGCGCCTGCTTCTCAGCAGCCTTGAGATTGCTGATGATCTGTTCAGGCTTTGAAGCACCGATCAGCACTGTTGTGACCTCCGGCTTGTTCAACAGCCATGCGATGGCAAGTTCTGAGAGCTTCATATCATATCCGGCTGCGATCTCATTTAACTGATTGAGGAGAGGTCTAGTTTCAAGCACCTGATCCTCATGAAGGAATCTTCCGTCCTTCACTGCCCTGCTGTCCGCCGGCATATCCTTCAGATATCTGTCTGTCAGCATTCCCTGTGCCAGAGGAGAGAAGCATATGAGTCCCTTGCCTGATGCGTATGTCTGCTTCAGAAGTCCATTCTTCTCAACAGATCTGTCCAGTATGCTGTATCTGTTCTGATTTATCACAAATGGCACATGAAGCTCATCAAGTATGCGCTCTGCCTTTGCCATGGTTGGTCCGTCATAGTTGGAGAGTCCGACATAGAGTGCCTTTCCACTCTTCACTATCTGTGCCAATGCTCCCATGGTCTCCTCGAGCGGAGTGTTCGGATCCATTCTGTGATGATAGAATATATCCACGTATGGGATGCCAAGTCTTTTAAGGCTCTGGTCCAGACTTGCTATGAGGTACTTTCTGCTGCCCCAGTTACCGTAAGGGCCTTCCCACATATCGAATCCGGCCTTCGTGCTGATTATCAGCTCATCCCTGTACGCACCCAGATCCTCTCTGAGTATCTTTCCAAAGTTCTCCTCTGCACTTCCGTACACTGGTCCATAGTTGTTCGCTATATCAAAATGTGTTATTCCGTTGTCAAATGCGGTAAAGCACATCTTCTTCATATTCTCGTAATCGTCATTTGTTCCAAAGTTGTGCCAGAGTCCAAGTGCCAGAGGTGGCATCATGAGACCGCTGTCTCCGCAGTGTCTGTAAAATCCTGTATCTTCAACATTTTTATATCTATTCTCTGCTGCCTTATAATCTCCCATATCGATACCTCTCTTAAAAATATTTTGCTAAAATATCCACTCCCCGATCATATAAAACCCGGTAGTTACACAAAAGAAACCACCCCACTTACAATTTCACTTAAAATTTCATGGACACAGATGGTTTCTTTTTATTTATGCAAGTTATCACTACATTTTGAAGTATATCATACCGATTACATCAAAAAAATATGAATATTTTTTTATTATATATGAAATTTTTATAAATGTTCTGTCTAAATTATCCCTGGACATTTTTACTATCCTCTGTATGCCTGTTACGCATTTACCGGGAGCTTATAAACACCGAAAAAGTGCCATCATGATATGACAGCCTTCCTTTTAAGCCATACTTGTCAAGTATCGTCCTCACAACAAAAAGCCCGAGTCCACTGCCACCGCCTGTTCTGCTGCCGCTGCCCTTCACATACGGATCCCACAGCGAATCTATGTCATCTGGCAGGACATCGTCCGTTGTGTTGCTTATCGTCACCTTTCCATCTGACATCTCTATATTTATAATTCCATTTTTCATGCCGTGTCTCACCGCATTTGTCACCAGGTTTTCCGCAACGCGTTTCATCGATTCCATATCTGCATTTAAGGTACAATCTCCATCAAATGTCACCACCATATTTTTTCTCTGTATCGACACCTCATTTTCGGCTATAACTTTTCTGAAGAGTTCCGCCATATCAACGCTCTCAAGCTTTTCTCCTTTTCGCCGTTTTCCGGTCTCCAGCCTGTCTAACTCCAGCATCTGCTCAATCATTCCATTCATCCTTCGCACATTTTCTGATATTGCCTCCGCATACTGCTGCCTCTTGTCCGTATGCACATTTGCGAGAAGGTTCTCCGCATAACCCGACATAGCCATGAGTGGGGTTTTGAGATCGTGAGCCATAGCATTTGTCATATTGCGTCTGTACTCCTGACGGTCATAGCGGGTCTTTCTCGTCAGGTATATGACAGCAGTCGCAAATACAGTTATGCACGCTATACACCATATGGCTATCCTTCTTATATCCCCGGCTAGTTCCCGTATGACTGCATCCGCGTCATAGGAACACACCCCGGCAAGTATGCACTGTCTGCCATTTGCAAGCGTGACTCTGCCCTCCATGGCAGCGTAACCCCTGCCGTCGCCATCCTGGATACCGCACACATTGTTTCCTGTGTAATCTATCTTCTTTTTGCCGAACAGAAAGTCTCCGCTTGCTGAGCCTATGTGACAAGTCCATACCAGTCTGGTCATCTGTCCGCTTGCCACATACCGGGTGCTGGATGCTTTGATAACCCTGTCCAGCGCATCGCTCTCGGTTTCCAGCAGCTGATCCATGTCCCTGAATGTCCTGATATCCGTCACCACATACTTTTCCCCATTCATGACAAATGTTGAATTGATAGCGTCATCAAAAGTAAGCTTTTCCAGTGTCACATCATACTCCGAATAGCCCGACGCATCCGCCGGGCCATCGTAAAATACGCTTTCGTCCGTGTATCTGTCAGGCCCCTGTATCGTGAAGCTGCTTCCATTTTCACTGTCCCGCAGATACACTTTTCCTATGCACGGATCGGCTACGTTCTTAACTCCGCAGATATCCCCCGAATATTCATATACCGACACCCTATTGTCAAGAACCTTCGTCAGTCCACTGTCATCACACACATAATATCCGCTTATGCCGGTATCCAGATTCCTGACACACATGATAGTAAATGGCTTGTTTTGATTCACAATGCTGCTCAGATCGATCCTCTGGAACGTTTCAGAATCGTACAGTCTATATAAGGTATTACAGTTATTTATAAGATAGTGATTGTACAGCCAGTCTTCATTTGTCACATCCATGAGTACCTCGCCATTCAAATATGAATTCCACATTATCGTATTGTATGCCCTTATATACGCCGCGCTATCTTCATCCACGGAATCGGCAAATTCATCCTGAGTCTGTACTGTGTTCATCCTCTCATGGACACTCCCCATCATATCATCAACCGAATCAGACATCTTGTTATACAACATCATGCTCGCAGTTCTGTATGACACATATGCCAGAGTTCCGATCATAACCGTACATACCAATGCCACCACTATCAGCTCCACCCACCAGATGGGTTTTCTCATGAGTTTCATTTTCTTTTCATGTTTTTGTTTTTTGCATTTTTGATTTTCATTCGATTTTCCCATGTCATCACGCCTCCTTATTGCACATCCCTTATCTGATATCCCTTTGTGATGACAGTCTTTATCTGCCCGGCAGCCTTGCCAAGCGCCTTTCGCAGCTTTCTGATATGATCGTCCACAACTCTGGTTCTTCCGTCATAATCATAACCCCATATATTTACCAGCAGTTCCTCCCGCGACACCACACGTTTTCTGTTCTCCATGAGGTATATGAGAAGTTCCAACTCTTTTCGCGGCATATCAATGGCTGCACCATCCACAGTCACCGTGAGTGCCGATGTGTCGCAGCATATTAAGCCACACACAAGTTCCCTGTGGATAACGGTTCCCTTCGCTCGTCTCACCAACGCCACAGATTTGGCATAGAGTTCTGCAATGGCAAATGGCTTAACCACATAGTCATCGCAGCCAAGTGTATATCCATACAGCACATCCTCCTGCCTGGCTCTGGCTGTCAGGAAAATAACCGGTACATCGCTGGTCTTTCTTATCTGTCTGCACAGTTCCCAGCCATCCACTCCCGGAAGCATGATGTCTAAGAGCACAAGATCATACTGATTCTCATAGAGCATTTCCTCAGCCTGTATGCCATCACAGGCGCAGCTCACATTCATCTCACTTGCCTCAACTCCTGTGAAATAGTCAGCCACAGCCTCCCTTATGTCGTGGTCATCCTCCACTAGAAGAACCTTGTATCCCATCTCTGTACCTCCGTCCTAAAATAAACATTTTCCCTTCCCATTCGTCCAGCCACTATACGTCTGAAACATATGTCCAAAAGGCGACATCCCCTGTCATCATATTAACATGATATACAGACGATGTCGCCTTTCTGTGTCCTTTATTCTGTTTTTACAACGTCATTGCTCCGACTTCTTGTGTTAAATCAGTTAGTCTTTCTGTTTAATTTATTCCGCTTTTACAGCCCATCTCATCTTTGTCGATCTTGCTCTCGGATTGCGTGCACACTCCTCCGCTGACGGTCTGATGACATCCTTGCTGACTTCGCTGTAAACACCAGCCTTTGCCCCAGCCTTGAACGCCCGCTTCACAAGCCTGTCCTCTCCGGAATGGAACGTCAGTATCGCTACCCTGCCGCCTGGTCTGAGCGCATCCGGAAGCTTATCTAAGAAATCATACAGTACCTCAAACTCACTGTTCACATCTATTCGGAGAGCCTGAAAGCATCTCTGACAGGATTTCTTCACAGCCTCTTTCCGCTCCTTTTCCGGAACAAATGACAACGCCTCCTCTATGGCATCCTTCATCTGCGTGGTAGTCTCCACATAATTCTTAGTGCGTTTTCTCTTCATGATGACCGTGGCGATCTCCTCCGCATAAGGCTCATCTGAATTCTCCTGGAACATTCCCACAAGCTCCTCATATGAAACCTCTCGCAGACGCTCCGCCGCCGACTCCCCCTTCTCCGGATCTAGTCTCAGGTCAAGTGGTCCGTCGAATTTGTAGGTAAATCCCCTGTCTGGATTGTCTATCTGCATGGAAGACACTCCAAGATCCGCCAAAATAAAATCAAATCCCCCGGCCTCCTCTGCAACTTTGTCTATATTCCTGAAGTTCGTCTGCTTTATCGTGAGTATGTCCTCTCCATAACCAGCATCTGCCAATCTCTGCTTCGTCTTCACAATCTCTATAGGATCAACATCCAGAGCATACATGTGACCTTTTCCCTGAAGCTTTTCCAGCATACGCCTTGTGTGTCCACCATAGCCCAGCGTCGCATCAAGTCCCTGTTGTCCCGGCTGTATCTGCAAGAAATCCAGTATCTCATTCACACATATTGATATGTGCATTCCCGCCGGAGTACTGCCCTTGCTTATGACCTTTTCTATCGTATCGGCATATTTCTCAGGATCATGCTCCTTGTATTTCTCTTCGAATCTCTTTGGATGGGTGCCACTGTAGTGCACTCTCCTCTTGTGTATCTTTTCTTCCATGTGTTCTTATCTCCTTAGCCGCCGTCTGCCATACAAGGCCCCGGAACATTTATGTCATAATACCATATATCTGCGAAACAAGCCACACAACACTAAAAAAATGGAAGCCACGGCATTCATCCGTGACTTCCAGAATAATAGCATCATATATAAACATTATTTACCAGCTATAATGTGATGTATCATGGTGAGCTGGCTCCTGAGTGCATCCACAGATATCTGTCCAGGGGCGGAAGGTATGCCCGCTGTGGCAAATGATACTGTATTGCCATACATCTCTCCTGTGGTTCTGGTCTCCACACCAAGTTCACCCATGGATATAACTATGAGAGGTGTCTGATTTCCACTCTCCTGCAGTTCCTTTGCAGCCTGCATCATATCTACGACCTGCGATCCCTCCTCAGGCATCATGGCTATCTTTGCTATATCAGCTCCAGTGAATATGATGGACTTAAATCTGTCAACTATCTGTTCCATAGGTATAGTAGTCTTGAAATCATGATTGGACACTATGACATACACGCCCTTGGAATGAGCCTCCGCTATGACTTCATCCACAATCTCCATATCGGAGAAATATTCTACATCCACGATGTCTATATATCCGCTGTCTATGGCGTCAATGAGAAGGTCGTGATACTGGCTGAGTGTTGCCTCCATGCAGCCACCCTCACCCTTTGTTCGGAATGTAAATATAATGGGGAACTGCCCCAGCTTGTCGTGTATCTTTTCCAGAGTTTTCCTAAGTGCCTCTCTGTCAAAGCACTTCTCGTACATATCCGCTCTGAATTCCACCATGTCCGGTTCCGACTTCGCTATGATCCTCGACTGATAGTCCACATCATAATCCGTCGGAGCTACCAGAGGTACACAGATCTTAGTCATTCCCTCTCCTATCGCCACATTCTTCACATTAACGACCTTCATCACTGCCTCCTGCCTTTTTCACATTTTCGGTATATTACAGATATTACTTTATCTCTATAGCGCTTATAAATGTATCGCACAGCTTCTGTACATCAACATCGTCCACCTTATCCCAATAGCTGATAGAGCATGCCACCAGACCATCTCCTGAAGGATATACAAGAAGGACCTCTGTTCTGCCCAGATCATATGATGTAAGCTGTGTCACAAGATATGATACCTTTGTGCCATCCTTGGCCTTAACCGTGCCATCTGTCATATCATCTATCTTGGAATTCTCATCATTATAGTAATCTGTGTAAGTATCCTTCATACTCTTGATGAGCTCGTCTGCTGAATAACTCTCATATGCAGAATAGCTTGCATATACATCACCCTTTGCATCTGTAAGTGAAATTGAATACTCTGATGCGTAGCTTCTCTCG
>USSH01000078.1 GCA_900557435.1 uncultured Coprococcus sp.
TATCGGACCTGGTTCTATATGTACAACAAGAGTTGTTGCTGGTATTGGTGTTCCACAGATTACAGCTATCATGCAGGCATATGACGCTGCTATGAACGCAGGAATTCCAGTTATCGCAGATGGCGGAATCAAGTATTCAGGAGATATCACAAAGGCTCTTGCAGCCGGTGCTAATGTATGTATGATGGGAAGTCTGTTTGCAGGAACAGATGAGGCACCTGGTGATTTCGAGCTTTATCAGGGACGTAAGTATAAGGTATACAGAGGCATGGGCTCTATAGCAGCTATGGAGAATGGTTCTAAGGACAGATATTTCCAGGAGAACGCAAGAAAGCTTGTTCCAGAGGGCGTTGAAGGTCGTGTTGCATACAAGGGATCACTTGAGGATACAGTATTCCAGCTCATTGGTGGACTTCGTTCAGGTATGGGTTACTGTGGCGCCAAGAATATAGATGAGCTTCATGAGAAGGCAGAGTTCGTAAAGATTTCAGCAGCTTCACTCAAAGAGAGCCATCCACACGACATCCACATTACAAAAGAAGCACCAAACTACAGTGTAGAGTAATATCATAAGGAGATTCCGGCAGAGGAAGCGCACTGATGTGCGCGCAGGTCATCAAGCTGCGCTTGACGACATGTTGTGATGCAAGCAGACGCATGAGGGGCGTTTGCACAATAGACAATAAGGACATATATAAAGCAGATGTTTCATAGGGTGGAACAATTACTAAGAAGCATTTGATTTGTATGTGTCCTTTTTTCTTGACACAATATTCTAATGTGAGATAATGGAGAATAGGTGTTTTAGAAAAGAGGTGTTTAGATATTTATGAAGGTTACTAACCCAGGTAAAAAGGACCTTGAACAGCTTGTGATACTTGAAAATGAAACCTTTCCTGCGGCTGAAGCTGCCAGCAGGGAGTCCATAGAGCGGAGATTAAAAACGCACAGAGAGACTTTCTGGGTGCTGAAAAAAAGTGGAAGAATAATTGCCGGCATAAATGGTATGACTACTAATGAAAGAGATTTGTGTGATGCCATGTATGCGGGGGAAGAGTTATATGATAAAAAAGGAAGCTGGCTGATGATATTTGGCGTATCAACACTTCCTGAGTATCAGCACAATGGCTATGCATCAGAGGTGATGCACGAGGTTGTCCAGGAGGCTGCAAGATGTAAGCTGGATGGAATTGTATTGACATGTAAGGAGAACATGATTCCTTTTTATGCACAGTTTGGATTTGTGGATGAGGGAGTGTGCGACTCGCAGCATGGCGGTGCCGTATGGCATCAGATGAGGCTGGAGAAAAGCAATATAAAACGTGACTATAAAAGCGAGGTACTTGATTGTATAGTCACAGTTGTGATAGCAGCAGTGTTGGCATTCCTGATCGGGCATTTTGTGATACTGAATTGCAACGTACCAACGGGATCTATGCTTGAGACTATACAGCTTGACGACAACATCATAGGTAGCAGGCTTACATATAAGTTTTCTGATCCGGAACGTGGTGATATAGCGATATTCAGGTGGCCGGATGATGAGAATGAGATATACATCAAGAGAATAATTGGCCTTCCTGGCGATAAGGTTGAGATAAAGGATGGAAAGGTGTATATAAATGGCAGTGATACTCCGCTTAAGGAGGACTATTTGAGCGAAGGCATGTACACGGATTCTGGATCTAGGGAAGTCTATGATGTTCCGGAGAACTGTTATCTTATGCTCGGGGATAACAGAACCAATTCAGCTGATTCCAGATACTGGGAGCATACATATGTGAAGCGGGATAAGATACTTGCCAAGGCTGAATTTATATATTATCCGTTTTCACAGATAAAATGGCTCGGCAGCGGGGCAGAATATTAATGGCGCGTCTTTAGCTACATTCAGAGGAGATGATTACATGGGTGGATATACACGTAAAGTGAGATTTGATATGCATTGTCATACAGCTGAGGGTTCGCCTGATGCAAAAGTAAAGATAGTTGATTATACTCAGTTGTTAAAGCAGCGTGGATTTCATGGGATGCTTGTTACAGACCATGATTCATATAATGGCTACAGGGCATACTTGAGTCAGAAGGAAAAAGTTAAGGATTTTATTGTCCTGAGAGGAATAGAATACGATACATTTGACTATGGACATTTTCTTATAGTATTGCCATCTGATACGCCGGAGGAAGTTTATGAACTGTTTGAGCATAGAGGAATGGCACTTATCAGAGTGATATGGCTTGTGCATGAGTGTGGCGGGATAATAGGTCCGGCACATCCGTTTGGAGAAAAGTTCATGAGCTTTGGCAGCACGAGAAGGCTGGGGATGATCGAGCATAGGTTGTATGCACAGCACTTTGATTTTATAGAGGGTTATAATTGCTGTGAGTCGGACAAGAGGAATAAGATGGCTAGAAGGCTGGCGGCTTATTATGACATACCGGTTTTCGGTGGAAGTGATGCCCACAAGGAGAATTGTGTAGGGCTGGCGGGAACATATCTGCCAGAGAATATACGCACCGAGGATGATCTGATAAATTATATAAATGACGGCAATCATCCCGAGGTTGGCGGAAAGAGATATCCGAAGACCTTGAAGGACAAGATCGGACCTGCCGGTAAATTCTTGACGTATGGATTTTATTTATATAATATATATGGCGCATTCAGAAATTATCCTGCTAGATGCCGTGCATACTTTGCGGCATCGGCAAAGCTGAAGGCCAAAAGAAAAAGTAACTGTTCAGATAGGGGACTGGGCAGCAAAAAATAAAAGCAAAAACAGAAAGGGCGATTATGAATAAGAAGGAAAGAAGTAATTTTACGGGGACGCTGGGCTTTGTTATGGCAGCAGCGGGAAGTGCGGTAGGACTTGGAAATATATGGAGATTCCCATATCTTGCGGCAAAGGACAACGGTGGTGTGTTTATACTTGTGTATATAATACTTGCACTTACATTTGGATTCACACTGCTCACAACAGATATTGCAATAGGAAGAAAGACTCAACAGGGACCGCTCACAGCTTATGGCCTTATACATAAGAAGTGGAAATGGCTTGGCGGTCTGGCATGGATCGTACCGGTCATAATCCTTCCATATTACTGTACTATCGGAGGATGGGTTCTGAAGTATATGACAGCATATTTTACAGGTCAGACGGAGGCTGCCACTGGTGACGGTTATTTCACCGGTTTTATAACAGCCCAGACTGCGCCTATAGTATTTGCACTTATATTCCTTACGGCCACAGGCGTTGTCGTATTCTGTGGTGTTGAAAAGGGAATAGAGAAGTTTAGCAAGGTGCTCATGCCGATATTGGTACTTCTTATAATTGGAATATCAATCTATTCACTGACGATCAAGCATACCGGTGATGATGGTACGATCAGAACAGGAATTGATGGACTGAAGGTATATTTGATTCCTGATTTTAAGGGGATGACATTCAGGGATATCTTCATGGTTGTAATGGATGCCATGGGACAGCTATTCTTCTCGATAAGTGTCGCCATGGGTATCATGGTTGCATATGGCTCATATGTTAAGAATGATGTTAACCTTATGAAGTCGATCAACCAGATAGAGATATTTGACACGGCTGTGGCATTTCTTGCTGGTCTGATGATCGTGCCTGCAGTGTATGTATTCTCTGGAATGGAAGGTATGTCAGCGGGCCCTGGACTTATGTTTATATCACTGCCAAAGGTTTTCAATGCTATGGGTAAGGTTGGAACGGTGATCGGTGCATTGTTCTTTATTATGGTTACATTTGCGGCGATAACTTCATCTGTGTCAGTCATGGAGGCGATAGTTTCCGGACTTATGGATAAGTTCCACCTCACAAGAAAGAAGAGTGCGGTCATAACAACTGTATATGCATTTGTTGGAATGTTGGTCGTATGTTTCGGTTACAACATATGGTATTTCGAACTCAAGCTTCCAAATGGAGCAACAGCTCAGATCCTCGATGTGATGGATTACCTGAGTAACAACATCTTCATGCCGCTTGTGGCTATTCTGTCATGTATACTCATTGGATGGGTTGTAAAACCAAAGACGGTTATAGACGAGGTCACAAGAAATGGCGAGAAGTTTGGAAGAAAGGGACTCTATATTGTCATGGTAAAGTTTGTGGCACCGGTACTGCTCGCTTTGTTACTCCTCCAGTCATTTGGGATCGACTTTGTACAGTTTGTTACAAATCTGTTCAAATAGAATGTGGATTGAGTGATCAAGAGATATGTAAGAATTGTTGTGCCATGATGGTGTGGCGGAGAAAGAAAATATAGTTTATAATGTAGAGGCATTTGTCACGTGAGTGATGAATGTCTCTATATTTTATTTGCGCGAACAACAAGACAAAGTCTGAGCAGGTATGAGACCGACCTTGGCGATTGCTACGATAACTTGATTGGTGACATGTTTGCAGAGCGAGATATGTCAGAATATTTTGTACTGGATGATATACTATAATGGGAGAATGATGTATGAACAACAGGGATGGTTTGATATATCTTGCCCCGATGGAGGGGATAACAGGATACATATACAGGAATGCACACCGCAAATATTTTGGCGGCGTTGACAAATACTTTATGCCGTTCATTGCACCGGCGAAAGGACGCCCTCTCAGAAGCAGGGAGCTAAGGGATGTGCTGCCGGAAAACAATCAGGGGATAAATGTGGTGCCGCAGCTTCTGACCAACAGCGGTGAGGGATTTGTGAAGGCGGCAAAGTTTTTAAAGAAACTTGGATATGATGAGGTGAACATCAACCTTGGTTGTCCATCAAAGACTGTAGTAACGAAGTATAAAGGTTCAGGGCTGCTGTATGATACGGAAAGACTTGGCAACTTCTTATATGAGGTGTTTGCTGCCGGTGTGATGGATGTGTCTATAAAGACCAGAATAGGAAGAGACAGTTCTGTGGAGTTTGAGGATATCATAGAAATATATAAGAAGTATCCGATAAGTGAGCTAATCATACATCCGAGAATACAGACGGATTTCTATAAGAACACTCCAAACATGGAAGTGTTTGCCGAAGGTGTGGTTTCATATGGAAGAACAGATACAGTGTGCTACAATGGAGATATAAACAGTGTGGCGGATTACGAGAGGTTCACGGACGATTTCCCTGATATAATGAAAGTTATGATAGGCAGGGGAATGATCGCTGACCCTTGTCTTGCGGAGAGGATAAAATGTGTTGCCGCTGGCAGGGACGGAGTTGATGACGGCGATAATCAGAATAGGGAAACAGAACAGAATGGCAGCATTGGATATGTTGACAGTTCACCATATATGGCATATGACTGGAACAGATTTTTCACGTTCCACGATGAACTATACAGGAATTATTGTGAGTCGGATGTGGGCAGAGGTAACACGATGTTCAAGATGAAGGAGTTGTGGGCTTATTGGTCGAGGCTGTTCGTTGATATGGAAGGAGCTGAGAGGGCTCTTAAGAAGATCCGGAAGACGAGAGATAATGGTGAGTATGAGGCGGCAGTCAGGGTGCTTGCTGCACTGTGCAGATGAAACGGATTTACTATGGCGTGGTGCATTGCATGAGTGTATTCTTGGATTACAATGTGGTAATTGTTTTTTGATGATTAGGAGATGATATCATGGGATGTCTTGGAAATTGTATATGGTTTTTATGTGGCGGAATATTGAGTGGACTTTCGTGGGTATTCAACGGGGTGCTGTGCTGTATAACGATAATAGGAATCCCGCTGGGGATGCAGTGCTTTAAATTTGCAGGACTTGCCTTCTTTCCATTTGGAAAAGAGATCGTGTATGGAGGCGGTGCCGGCTCGTTGATCGCGAATATCATATGGCTGCTCTGCTGCGGCATACCTATGGCGATAGAGAACGTCTGTCTGGGGCTGCTGTTTTGCATAACGATAGTTGGAATTCCATTTGGACTTCAGTTCTTTAAGATAGCAAAGCTTGCGCTCATGCCGTTTGGCGCTGAGGTTGTGGGATGATGGTGGAAAATATACAAATATAGTTGACAGAACTCGAACTACTAGAATATAATAATGTGACGTCAGATATGTGCTGACGCCATATATAAGGCAATGACGAAGAGAAGTAGCATAGATTATCGCCCACAGAGAGCCGGTGGTGGTGAGAGTCCGGCGGAGTGAATATATGTGAATAACACTTTACCAGCCGCAAGCTGAAAGACATAGCCCATAGCCTGAATGTGGGCAGCGTGTTATATGTCGAGTAGGGGAGCCGTAGCTGCACGATACGCAGAGAGGTCATGAGCAAAGGTGACTGAGAGGGACTGGAGTGCGATGATGTATTTATAAGATCGCATAACAGTAAGTCAGGTGGTACCGCGGACATTAGAGCAGACAAGTAACCAACAGGTAATTTGAGAGAGCTTATGTTCGTCCTGAATATTTGCATATGTATATGTGCATCTGATTCAGGATGAACATAAGCTTTTTCTATTTGCAGGAAAAATAACAGCCGGTGAGTAATCCTGAAAAAGTCAATGTGGATATAAAGCCACAGGCAAATAGTAAAGAAAAGGAGAGAACAGATGACAATCGAGAACATTTATCGTAACAGAACAATGAACGAGATCACTGAGGGCGATGTGGGACAGACACTTAAGGTTGCCGGATGGGTAGAGAATATCCGTGACCATGGTGGAGTATCATTTATCGATCTGCGTGATATGTATGGAGTGCTCCAGGTAGTAATGAGAGACACATCACTTCTTGACGGAATAACAAAGGAGGACTGTGTATCAATTGAGGGTATCATTGAGCACAGAGATGAGGAGACATACAACCCAAAGATCCCTACAGGTACTATCGAGCTTGAGGCAAAGACTGTAGAGATACTTGGCAAGGTATATAAGCAGATTCCATTTGAGATCCAGACATCCAAGGAGACACGTGAGGATGTGAGACTCAAGTACAGATATCTTGACCTCAGAAACAAAAAGGTTAAGGACAACATGATCTTCAGAAGCCAGGTCATCAGCTACCTTCGTCAGAAGATGACTGAGATGGGATTCCTCGAGATCCAGACACCTATCCTCTGTGCATCATCACCTGAGGGCGCAAGAGATTACATCGTGCCATCAAGAAAGTTCAAGGGCAAGTTCTATGCACTTCCACAGGCACCACAGCAGTACAAGCAGCTCCTCATGGTATCAGGATTTGACAAGTACTTCCAGATAGCTCCTTGTTTCAGAGATGAGGATGCAAGAGCAGACCGTTCACCTGGTGAGTTCTACCAGCTTGACTTTGAGATGAGCTTTGCAACACAGGAGGACGTATTCAAGGTTGGAGAGGAAGTCCTCTCAGCAACATTTGAGAAGTTTGCACCTGAGGGCGCAATGGTTACACAGGCTCCATATCCTATCATCAGCTACAAGCAGGCTATGCTTGAGTTCGGTACAGATAAGCCTGACCTCAGAAACCCACTCAGAATAATAGATCTCACAGATTTCTTCCAGAGATGTACATTCAAGCCATTCCACGGCAAGACAGTGCGTGCCATCAATGTACACAAGAAGCTTTCAAAGGGACAGCATGAGAAGATGCTCAAGTTTGCACAGAGCATCGGCATGGGCGGCCTTGGATATCTGGAGATTCTTGATGATATGTCTTACAAGGGACCTATCGACAAGTTCATTCCTGATGATATGAAGGGTGAGATTGCAGAGCTTGCAGGACTTACGGCTGGAGATACTATCTTCTTCATCGCAGATACGCCTGAGCTTGCAGCGTCATTTGCAGGACAGATCAGAGTTGAGCTTGGCATCAGACTTGACCTCAACGAGAAGAACGCATTCCGTTTCTGCTATATAAATGACTTCCCAATGTACGAGTACGACAAGGAGAGCAAGAAGATCATCTTCACACACAATCCGTTCTCAATGCCGCAGGGCGGACTTGAGGCGTTAAATGAGAAGGATCCACTTGATATCCTGGCTTACCAGTACGACATCGTCTGCAACGGTATCGAGCTTTCATCAGGCGCTGTAAGAAACCACGACATGAAGATCATGGTCAAGGCATTTGAGATCGCAGGATACACAGAGGATGATCTGAAGGAGAAGTTCGGAGCACTCTACAATGCATTCCAGTTCGGAGCACCACCTCATGCAGGTATGGCTCCTGGTGTGGACAGAATGATCATGCTCCTTAGAAATGAGGAGAACATCAGAGAGGTCATCCCATTCCCAATGAATGGAAATGCACAGGATCTTATGTGCGGAGCACCTGGCGAGGTTACAGAGCAGCAGCTCCGTGAGGTTCACATTAAGGTTAGACAGTAATTTAGATAGACGGACGGCACTTGTGATTTTTAGACTTGAATATGAAGACATATATACAAACACATTCAGTTACCCTCACTTCAGCAGGTAAGCGCTGAAGATCGGTCGCTTTCATTACCGCGTGTATATATGTTTTATATTCTTCGTCAGGAAACTACAAGTGCCTGTTTTTATTGCTAGGAGGTTTTGATATGGTGGGATACCTTATCAAGAATACGACCTGCAGTGGAATTACGAAGTAGACCGAGCCATTGTCAGCCAAGTGCCGGAGGATGAGATACGGCAGGATTTCTACACAGCATTTTATACCGCGCAGCGTGCCATTGACGCATATCAGAAAGAATGTGCCAAATGGAATGAAGCATACGGAGAAAAAGCCACTCCAAAAGCCGAAACCATGCATGAAAAGATACAAAGGTATAAAGAAAAAGCTGACAAGCAGAATGCCAACCAACCTTACCAAGACAGAGATAAAGGGGCGAGATGATCGCCCCTTTCATCAGATAATTAGTTTTATATTTATTAATGTTAAAATTCGCTTACCTGGTAGCGAATTTTACTGCCGTACCATACGAAATCACCTCTGCGGCACCCTGCATAATAGCAGAAGAAGCGTATCGAATATTCACAATGGCATCTGCACCAAGCGCCTCAGCCTCTGCAACCATTCTTTTGTTAGCAATTGCTCTTGCTTCGTTCATCATCTCATTATAAGCAGTTAATTCTCCACCTACCAGAGTTTTAAAACTTTGCGTAATGTCCTTTCCCACATGCCTTGATTGGATTGTGCTACCTTTTACAAGTCCCAACATTTCCAGTTCTTTTCCGCTGATGTAATCAGTATTTACTAATATCATCCTCTTCGCCCTCCTTAATTTCTTTCTATGTGAGTTCAACATAATCACCTCGCTAAAATCTCAATTATCTAACTAATCATCCTTAGCACCGCTAAATACAACAATTAAGCCGCAGATACCTAATGTAACGCCAATCCACCAGAAAAAGGGCATTGGTGCAAGTGCGAAAATCACCCCTAACAAAAGAAAGGCAA
>USSH01000079.1 GCA_900557435.1 uncultured Coprococcus sp.
CTACTATCTCTCCTGTCTTGATTGAGCCTCTGCTCTCATCATTCTCTAATAATTCTGCAAAATTCATCTCGTCCATCCTACCATGAACCTCCTTAATAATTTTGTTTGGGGTAGATGCCCCAGCTGTAATACCTACCCTACTAACGGATTCAAAAGTAGTCAAATCCAAATCAACGAGTGTCTGTATATAGTAAGTATTCTCACATTCTTTTTTGCTAATCTCATATAACTTCTGAGTATTAGAACTATTTCGACCACCTATAACAATCATGGCATCTACCTTTGATGCGATCTCCTGCGCCTCCCTTTGACGCACAGACGTTGCATTACAGATAGTCTTATAAGCAGTAACATTATACAATTTATTTCGAATAATATCAACAACATTATTAAATTTTCTGTAATTAAAAGTTGTCTGACTCACTATTGATATATCATTGCAACCGTTATTTTCTCCGTCCAGCCATGTCTGAACGAAGTTTTCTGCTTCTTCCTCAGTTCCTATGACAACCGGTTCACCGATACACCATCCCATTATTCCTTTGACTTCCGGGTGCTTTCTGTCTCCGACAATGACAATCGTATGCCCCTTCTCGCACTCCTCCATAACTATGTTATGAATTTTTTTCACAAATGGACATGTAGCATCAATTATTTCGTTGTTGTTTTTCTTCAGGATATCATACACGCTTTTTTCTGCACCATGTGATCTGATGATTACTTTACTGTCTTTTATAAGCTTTAGATCATCATCATTCTCTATGACTTTGACACCGTGCTTTTCCAGATCCCCCACAACCTCTTCATTGTGAATGATCTGGCCATACGTGTATACATTCTCCTCATCAGCATGCTCGTAAGCCGTATCCACCGCTCTCTGTACGCCAAAGCAGAAACCGGCAGACTTTGCCAACAATATCTCCATATTCAAACCATCCTATATTATATACTATACTCTTTCTTTTGCAAGTCTGATGATAGTCTCTGCAACTTCATTTATATTCATATCTGAACTGTCAACAAGAACCGCATCATCTGCTTTTTTCAAAGGAGCAATCTTTCTCTCCATATCCTGCTTATCTCTTGCTGCAATATCTTTTTCTATCTTACAGCGATCAAGATTTGTCTCACCCTTTGCCACAAGTTCATCATACCTTCTCCGTGCTCTGATTTCCACAGATGCAGTCAGGTAAATCTTTAATTCAGCATTTGGAAGAATATTTGTACCTATGTCACGACCATCCATAACAACATCATTTTTAGCAGCCAATTCACGCTGCAAGGACAAAAGTTTTTCTCTGACGCATGGCAGAGCCGACGACTTTGATGCCATGTTGCCAACCTCTTCTGTTCTAAGTCTTCCAGTGACATTTGTTCCGTTCAGATAGACCTGCTGTGATCCATCTTCATACTTTATTTCTATGAGAATATCAGCTATATCAGCTTCAACCTCAGCCTCATCGTCAGCAGATATATTGTTATCAATAAGATGAACTGCAATCGCCCTATACATAGCTCCGGTATCAACATATATAAATCCAAGATCCTTTGATACTTTCTTTGCTATTGTACTTTTGCCCGCTCCAGCAGGCC
Source organism: uncultured Coprococcus sp. (assembly GCA_900557435.1). Classification (GTDB taxonomy): domain Bacteria; phylum Bacillota; class Clostridia; order Lachnospirales; family Lachnospiraceae; genus Coprococcus. The sequence goes on from USSH01000079.1 coordinate 1,594, forward strand.
CGTCTATCGCTATATTCATGTAAACCTCTCCTTTATGTACCGATATATTTTAATATTTGCATATCTGCAAATTATTCTATACTCTCAGCCGCAGAAAGTCCAGCCAGATATCCTGTTGACCATGCGATCTGAAGATTAAATCCTCCTGTGAGAGCATCCAGATCCAATATCTCTCCGGCAAAGTAAAGATTTTTTACTATCTTAGATTCCATTGTGGATGGATCTACCTCTTTGACGTTCACACCACCCTTGGTGATTATCGCCTCATTGTAATCTCTCAAACCAACAAATGTCAGCTCAAAATGCTTTAACACACGGACCAATGCCAGTCTTTCATCTTTTGTAACAGAATTAACCTTTTTAAAAGGATCTATCCCTGTCTTTTCTACGACCGGCTGTATGAGTTTTACTGGAAGGAGATCTGTCAATGAATTTCTGAAGTCTTTATTCGCATACTTCGCAAAATCTTTTTGTATTCTTGTATCAAGCATCTGTTCATCCATAGCCGGCTTAAGATCTATATACAACTCTATCTCTTTACCTATATATCTGTGAATATATGCCGATGCCTTTATCACAAGCGGACCGCTTATTCCAAAGTGGGTAAACAGCATCTCCCCCTGCTCATCAAATATTTTTTTCTTGCCGCATTTTATATGCAGATCAACATTCTTGAGAGACAATCCCATCATATCCCTGCAGCATTTTTCCTCTATCTCAAACGGAACAAGAGATGGTGAAAGCTCCTTTATCGTGTGTCCACACTTCTCTGCCCACTTGTAGCCATCACCCGTGGATCCCGTGAGCGGATACGACATTCCGCCTGTAGCCACTATCACCGCGTCACAATTGACCTCTCTGTTCTTCTTGTTTTCTTTTTCCTGTATAACAACTCCTGTAACATGTCCATCTCCGCATTTGATCTGTAAAACCTTTGAATCTGTCAACAATTTTATGTTATGGTTCCTATTTATCAACGTCTTAAATGCACCTATTACATCAGAAGAATGATCGCTGACTGGGAAAACTCTCCCACCACGCTCAACCTTGAGCGGACATGATGCTTTTTCAAGAAAGTCCATCACCATATTGTTATCAAATGAATAAAATGAACTATACATAAACTTGCTGTTTGTAACTACCGAGTTGAAAAAAACATCTGCATCACCTGCATCTGTAACATTGCATCTTCCCTTTCCCGTGATAAAAAGCTTTTTTCCAACTCTGTCGTTTTTCTCTATCAATAACACTTCTGCCGTTTTGCCGGCTGTGATCGCAGCCATCATACCGGCAGCACCTGCTCCGATAACAACTATTTTCTTAGCCATAATATCTCCAAATATTTAAACGTATATATATACAAAGAGACAGAAACTCCGATTGAGGAGCTCTGCCTCTCTATGTCGATATCAGAAGTAAAATACTGATATCAAATTATCTTTTAATCTATTAGACTGGATAAGCTGTGCTCTCCTTGTCTACAAGTGTCACATCGACTTTCTTCTGCTGAGCCTCTCTGTACTTGAAGAAGTCAGTAGCAACCTGTGGGAACAGGGCATATGTGAGTACATCCTCATCCTGCTGCTTGTACTGGATCATCTCCTTCTCGATCTTGTCAAGCTCATTCTCAAGAAGATCAGCTGGACGGCATGTAATCTGCTCCTCATCGCCGATAACCTTCTTCTTAACCTCTGGATCAACCGGCTTTACTGACTGGCCATACTCGCCACGTACAAGTGCCTTTGACTCCTTTGTACACATCTTGTATCTCTCGCCTGTTACAACATTGAGAACAGCCTGTGTACCAACAATCTGGCTTGAAGGTGTAACAAGAGGTGGCTCACCATAGTCCTTACGAACTCTAGGAACTTCCTCAAGAACTGCCTCGAACTTATCCTCAGCACCCATCTCCTTGAGCTGTGATACGAGGTTTGAAAGCATTCCTCCAGGTACCTGGTAGAGAAGTGTCTTAACGTTAACACCGAGAACCTTTGGATTTAAGAGACCGCTTGCGATCCACTCTTCTCTAAGTGGTCTGAAGTAGTCTGCGATCTCAGCAAGGAGCTTCTGATCAAGACCCGGATCAAACTCTGTTCCCTCAAATGTCTTGGCCATAACCTCTGTTGCAGGCTGAGATGTACCAAGTGCAAGAGGTGAGATTGCTGTATCGATGACATCACAGCCAGCCTCTACAGCCTTAAGGTATGTCATTGAAGCAACACCTGATGTGTAATGTGTATGAAGCTGGATTGGAAGACTTGAACCATCCTTGAGTGCCTGTACAAGCTCTGTAGCCTTGTTAGGAACAAGAAGACCTGCCATATCCTTGATACAGATTGAATCTGCACCCATATCCTCGATTCTCTTTGCCATATCCTTCCAGTAATCAAGAGTATAGGCATCACCCAGTGTATATGAAAGAGCTACCTGAGCATGTCCCTTCTCTTTGTTACAAGCGCTGACTGCTGTCTGAAGGTTTCTAAGATCATTCAGACAGTCAAAGATTCTTATGATATCAATACCATTTGCAATTGACTTCTGTACAAAATACTCTACAACGTCATCTGCGTAATGACGGTATCCAAGGATATTCTGTCCTCTGAAGAGCATCTGAAGCTTTGTATTCTTGAATCCATCTCTGAGCTTTCTAAGTCTCTCCCATGGATCCTCTTTAAGGAATCTGAGTGATGCATCGAATGTTGCACCGCCCCAGCACTCTACTGAATGATAGCCAACCTTATCCATCTTATCGATGATAGGAAGCATCTGCTCGGTTGTCATACGAGTAGCTATAAGTGACTGATGCGCATCACGCAGTACGGTTTCCGTAATCTTTATCGGTTTCTTATCTGCCATTTTATCGTCCTCCTATAATTATATAAATTCTGATTAAATTCCAAATATTGCAAGGAATGTACCAGCAGCTACGGCTGTACCGATAACACCTGCAACGTTTGGTCCCATAGCATTCATCAGAAGGAAGTTAGTTGGATCATACTGTGCTCCAACCTTCTGTGATACTCTGGCTGCCATTGGAACGGCTGATACACCAGCAGAACCGATAAGCGGATTAACCTTGCCCTTTGTCGCCCAACACATGAGCTTACCGAAGAGTACTCCGGCTGCTGTACCAACTGCAAATGCGATAAGACCAAGTAAAACGATCTTAAGTGTACTAAGCTTAAGGAATGCCTCTGCACTTGTAGAAGCACCTACTGAAGTACCAAGTAAGATAACAACGATATACATAAGAGCGTTTGAAGCTGTCTCTGTGAGCTGCTTTACAACGCCGCACTCTCTGAAGAGGTTACCAAGCATCAGCATACCTACAAGTGGAGCTGTTGTTGGAAGGATAAGAACTACCACAAGTGTAACAATGATAGGGAAGAGGATCTTCTCGATTTTGGTTACAGGTCTGAGCTGTGGCATTCTAACAAGTCTCTCCTTCTTTGTTGTGAGAGCCTTCATGATAGGTGGCTGTATAACAGGTACAAGTGACATATATGAATATGCCGCAACTGCTATAGGTCCGAGAAGTGTTCCACCCATGCCGAGCTTACCGGCAAGGTAGATAGATGTAGGACCATCTGCACCACCGATGATCGATATAGCCGCAGCCTCTTTGCCGTTGAATCCCATAAGGAATGCAAGGAAGTAAGCTGTATAGATACCGAACTGAGCTGCAGCGCCGAGCAGGAAGCTCTTTGGATTCGCAATAAGCGGTCCAAAGTCTGTCATGGCACCTACGCCCATGAATATAAGTGAAGGTAAGATACTCCACTCATCGAGCATATAAAAATAATGTAACAAGCCGCCCTCTGCCATAATATCTGGGAACATGTTTACAAGAAACATACCAAATGAGATTGGGACAAGAAGAAGTGGCTCAAAGCCCTTTCCGATCGCAAGATACATGAAAGCAAACGCTATAAGGATCATAACGTAATTCTTCCAGTCAAGACTTGCAAAACCGGTCTGATTAGCTAAATTTGTCAAAACGTCAACTATTGTGCTGCCCATTTAGTTGTTTCCTCCTATAAGATTTATTCGAATCATTTCGAGATTCACTGTACAGTTCATCTAATCAAGCAATTAGTTGAGTGTTGCAAGTGTGTCGCCTGACTCAACACTGGCGCCTACTGTAACATCTATGCTTGCGATTGTACCATCTTCTGGAGCAACAACTTCGTTTTCCATCTTCATAGCCTCAAGGATAAGGATAACCTGACCCTTCTTTACTGAATCGCCGACATTAGCCTTAACTGCAAGTATCTTACCAGGCATAGGTGATGAAACCTTGATGCTTCCGGCTCCACCTGCTGGTGCTGCCTTTGCTGGTGCTGGAGCTGCTGCTGGTGCTGGAGCTGCAACTGGTGCTGCAACAGGAGCTGCTGCTGGTGCTGCGCCGCCTGATAACTCTTCAACTGTAACATCATATGATGTTCCATTAACTGTAATTCTATAATTCTTCATAACAATTATCCTCCTATATTATCTCTTATTCCTTTTTCTAGGTCTAACAACCAGCTTATCATTACTTGGATAGTTTACACGAACTCTGGTCTTTCCACCCTGTGCTGCCATAACAGCTGCTGATATAACTGCAACAAGTTCGCTGTCATCCATGACACTCTCTCCTGTTGCTGTGTTAACTATATCTACTATTCCGGCAGGTGCAGGTGCACTGTCTGTCTTGGCATTATCATCCGCATCTGATGCAGATGCATCTGCGTTTGCCTCAGCAAGCTTCTTTGCCTTTTCAGCCTTCTTCTTAGCCCTTGTCTCCTTATCAAAGAGAGCAGGTACATACTTGAGAAGTGAAATTATGAATGAGATGAAGATAAGTGCTATGAACACTATACCCATACCAATGAGCGTATTAGCTCCGGCATCCTTCATCTTATCCGCCATTGTCTGATTTGCAGCAACCTCGAACTCAGAGATCTTATATGGATATACTCCATTTGTTGTAAGTGTCTGATCTGCCTGCTCCTCAGTATAACCATTCTGGCTCATCAGAGAATACTTCTGAAAATTATATACAACTGAGTTGTCTACAAAAGTCGCCTTTACAATAGCTTCTTTATCTGTACACTGTGCATATACACTGACTGCTACCTTGTCATCAACCTCTTCAACCTTAGAGTCTGATGCAAACTTTACGAACTTACCATAATCCTCGTTCAACGTAGCAAATACCTTAACAGCATCTACCGCCGACTCGTCAAGACCTGAATTTGCACCTTCTTCAACAACATAATCATATACCTCGTTGACATCGGCAACGCCCATATAATACTGTGCCTGATCTTTTACTGTCTGAACAAGAGTAGCCTCATCGTAATTGAATTCAACTTTTTTATCTGAAGATGAACAACCAGCAAGTGCAAATGTAACAGCTAACATAGAAACTATCAATAATAACTTTTTCTTTATTATCTTTTCCATTTAAGTTGTCACTCCTTTATATTGTACCGTGCTTTTTGTATGGTCTGTCCTCACTCTTTGAAAAAAGCATGTCGAACGCTGCGATAACTCTCTTTCTTGTAGCATCTGGCTCGATGATATCATCAACGTAACCTCTCTTAGCTGCTGAAAGCGCTCCAGAAAGAGCCTCTGTATACTCAGCCTTCTTATCCTTTATATAACCAGCCTTGTCATCTGCAGCTGCAATCTCATCTTCGTACATGATCTTGACAGCCATCTCAGGATCCATTGTTCCGATCACTGAGTTTGGCCATGCATATACCATATCAGCACCGATTGCCTTTGAACACATTGCTGTGTAAGCTGTACCATACGCCTTGTCAAGCATAACAGTTACCTTTGGCACTGTTGCGTTGGCATAAGCGTAAGTAAGCTTTGCGACAGCCTTTGAGATGGTCTTCTCTTCCTTTACTGTAGCCTCAAATCCCTTGATATTCACAAGTGTGAGTACAGGTATATTGAATGCATCACAGAACTTTACAAAATCCTCAGCCTTGTATGCACCTGCAGTTGTCATAACATCCTTCTGGTTTCCTACCACACCTACAGTCTCACCATTTAATCTTATAAATGATGTAACAACGTCCTGAGCGAAATCTTTCTTAACTTCAAATACGAATTCATCATCTGTGATATCTGCTATCACAGCCTTTACATCATCTGCCTTTGAAGCAAGATCAGGGATGATTCTATTTACATCATCCTCACAGACCGCTCCGTCACCATCATCCTCGTTGTTAGCTGGAAGAAGCCCTACAAGAGTTCTGACAGCACCGAGAACCTCTGACTCTGTATCATATACTGCATCAACATTTGCTGTGTTTTCAGCAACATACTCAGCAGCTGCTGTGTCGAGCTTCTCTGTACGGTTCTCATCCAGTGTATTAGGACTGTTAACAAAAAGCTTTGAACCTTCCTTTGTCATGAATGTGAAATCTGTAAGATTTGGAATGATTGCTGCACCACCACCACAAGTACCAAATACTGCTGTGATCTGTGGAATCACACCTGATGCAAGTGTCTGCTTGAGATAAACCTCACCAAATGCATTGAGAGCGTCTGTTGCCTCCTGAAGTCTGAGTCCTGCGCAATCGATCAGCCCGATCACCGGTGCACCCATCTTCATAGCCATATCGTAAAGGTTTGCTATCTTCTTTGCATGCATCTCGCCGATCGCACCATTTAAAACAGTAGCGTCCTGGCTGTATACGTATACCAGATTTCCATCGATCACTCCATATCCGGTGATAACACCATCTGCTGGAGTTTCTTTTTCCTGCATGTTAAAATCAGTTGTTCTTGCTGTTACAGCTCCACCGATTTCAACAAAACTGCCTGCATCAAGTAAACTGTTGATTCTCTTACCTGCTGCATTGTCTGCTGCCATGTTGCCCATAGTCTAGCCCTCCATTTTCATTATTTCAAATTGGGTTTTTCTGTTTTTCCATCCTTGTCTCCCATATCACTTCTCACCTGCCTCTCCTAAGCGATTGATTTGATAAAGTCGGCCATATTTTGAATCATCTCTGAAAAGTTGCCTGCCAAAAAATCGACCATGTTCGGCAAAACCAGCATGCAGATAATAAAACTGACTGTCGTCTTCACGTTCAACGACAGCATCAAAACGTTCAGCTGCGGAATCGAACGCGATAAAATTCCAAGCACGATATCGATTACGAGAATCGAAATAATGATCGGTGCTCCCATGTTGAAGGCCATCTCAAACGTCTTGGCAAACAGCTTGACGATTCCTCCGATCGATTCGTCCGTCAAAGTCGGATATCCGAGACTGACGATGTCAAACGATGTCATCAGACCTCTGATCATCTGCCTGTACAACCCGCTGGCAAAAAAGACCATGATTGCAAGCCAATAGTACATTTTGCCAAATTGCGAGGTTGATGACTGCATCGTCGGATCGTATGCCTGCGCCATGATGAAACCGTCCTGAAAATCAATGAACTGGCCCGTAATCATGACCCCGAAAAAAACCAGTCGGCATAAATACCCCATCGCCAAGCCAAAAATCGTTTCCTTGACTGCCATCAAAATGAAGACGGCCAAGGCAACTTCTTCTTCAAAGGCTGCTGCAAGCGAAAA
>USSH01000080.1 GCA_900557435.1 uncultured Coprococcus sp.
CGGTGAGATCGGCCATCAAAGTAACAGTATCTTTTGCCATAATTCCTATCCTGGAATTTTATCCATTTGAATGTGATCCTGGATCTCTGTCCATATCGGTAATATACCCAGTACCTCATTCCCTCAGAATTCCGCATAGGAATTACGCCATGTATCCTGCCTTCGCTATCCGATCTCACCGAACCATCATCCATGGCTCTTATCACTCTGTTCCTACACAAGGTCCATTTTCCATTCTTCAGAACGAACAGACATCTGTTGCCATTTCTCACACCTAACTTGTATGTCACCCGTCCACTTTTTGAAACGAAATACTTTGCAACTCCATCCCCGTGCCATCCGGCTGTATTCTGTGCAGATTCTGTGCTTTTAGCTGTTCCAGCTGCTGCATATGCATCTTCCGGCAGCAATATACTTACCATAAATCCAACGATCATAACAATCATACAGACAAATATTTTCATTCCGATCATGTTCCTCATGGACATACCTCCTCATACATATAATTAGATATAATCACATCCATAACACCAAACTTCTTTCTTTAATTATAACTGACCTCAAATCCAATATCCAGTTTTACGTAGCTGTTTCCCATCAAATTTCCGCCATTTGCCCTCATTTTCTCTACATTTTTGTACATTATAATTATTGCATTGGTTTTTTCCCTATGCTAGAATGTTAAACGTTGTAAAATAGACTAATTTTGAAAGAAAGAGTGAAAATTATGAAGATAACAAGAGATGATATCAGAAATGTGGCTATCATCGCCCACGTTGACCATGGTAAGACAACACTTGTAGACGAGCTCTTAAAGCAGAGCGGTGTATTTCGTGACAACCAGGAGGTCGCTGAGCGTGTCATGGATTCCAACGATATCGAGCGTGAAAGAGGTATCACTATCCTCTCCAAGAACACTGCCGTAACATATGGGAACACCAAGATCAACATCATTGATACTCCGGGCCATGCCGACTTCGGTGGTGAGGTCGAGCGAGTTCTGAAGATGGTAAACGGCGTAATCCTCGTTGTTGATGCATTTGAGGGACCTATGCCACAGACTAAGTTCGTTCTGAAGAAAGCTCTTGAGCTTAATCTTGCAGTTATCGTATGTATAAATAAATGTGATCGTCCTGAGGCCCGTCCTGACGAGGTAGTTGACGAAGTCCTTGAGCTTCTCATCGAACTTGATGCAAATGAAGATCAGCTCGACTGTCCATTTGTATTTGCTTCCGCAAAGTCTGGATATGCAACCCTTGACTCATCTACGCCGGGAACAGACATGAAGCCTCTGTTCGACACTATCATTGATTACATTCCTGCCCCTACAGGTGATCCTGATGCAGGTGTACAGATGCTTGTCAGCACCATCGACTACAACGAGTACGTTGGACGTATCGGTGTCGGCAAAGTCGACAACGGTGTCCTCAAGATAAATGAAGATCTCGTCATCGTAAACGAGCATGACCCTGACAAGCTTGAGAAGGTTCGTATCGGAAAGCTTTTCGAGTATGAAGGACTTAACAAAATAGAAGTCAAGGAAGCACAGATCGGCTCTATAGTTGCAGTTTCAGGTATCGCAGATGTACAGATAGGTGATACTCTCTGCTCCCCTGAGAATCCTGATCCAATTCCTTTCCAGAAGATTTCTGAGCCAACCATCGCCATGACATTCATGGTAAATGACTCTCCTCTCGCAGGCAAGGAAGGTAAGTTCGTTACATCAAGACATCTCCGTGAGAGACTTTTCAGAGAGCTGAACACAGATGTCAGCCTCAGAGTTGAGGAGACAGATACAACTGAGGCATTCAAGGTTTCAGGTCGTGGTGAGCTTCACCTGTCAGTCCTCATCGAGAACATGAGACGTGAGGGTTACGAGTTTGCAGTAAGTAAGGCTGAGGTTATCTACAAGGAAGATGAGCTCGGACATAAGCTTGAGCCATTTGAGATCGCTTATATAGATGTTCCTGACGAGTTCGCAGGTACTATCATCAACATGCTGAACCAGAGAAAGGGTGAGCTCCAGGGAATGGCTCCTACAGGAAACGGAACCACAAGACTTGAGTTCTCTGTTCCATCTCGTGGACTTATCGGATTCCGTGGTGACTTCATGACAGCTACCAAGGGTACCGGAATCATCAACACGATATTTGATGAGTATCTTCCATACAAGGGTGACATGAGCTACCGTTCAAAGGGCTCACTCATCGCATTTGAGTCAGGTACTTCGATCACATACGGTCTGTTCAATGCACAGGAGCGTGGAACCCTGTTCATCGGACCAGGCGAGCAGGTTTATGCCGGTATGGTTGTCGGTGAGAATCCTCGTGCAGAGGACATGGAAGTCAATGTCTGCAAGAAGAAGCAGCTTACCAACACACGTTCTTCAGGATCGGATGACGCCCTTAAGCTTTCACCTCCAAAGGTGATGAGTCTTGAGCAGGCTCTTGATTTCATCGACACTGATGAGCTCCTTGAGATCACACCGAAGTCATTCAGGATCCGTAAGAAGATTCTTGACCACACTCTTCGTTACAGAGCCAACAGAAAGTAAACCAACGAACGAAATATAACTATAACATAAAAGAGATAATTCACACTTTGATGCGAATTATCTCTTTTCTTTTTTATGCTATTTATCGGCGGTTATTTATCTACTTGTTTTTTAGGGTCTTTTTTATGTAGTTTATCTATTTGTCCTTTGGGGCTTTTTGGCTTTTTTATGTAATTTATCTATTTGGGCTTTTCTGTCTTTTCTGTAAATCATCTTAACCCATGGGCATCCTGACCCATGTAATTTGTAACACCATGTTTTTCTATTTCGTTTAGAATTCAAATGTATTTGATACAAAATTATCCTAACTTCCAGCAGAAGTCGCATTCTAGGATAACTTCTTTATTTTTTATACCTTGCCCCCAATTACAGGATGATTCAGGATAATTTTATCCTTTTTATCCATAAACAGACCGATTAGGGAAAAACTCTTTATCTACAAACAGACCGATCATAGAAAACCATATTTAATTCAAATGGAAGTCAGAGCACATAAGACTATCCGATCTTTCAGCTCCCTCAGTTTAAAAAACGCCCTATTTTAACGCCATATTCTCTTCTAGCTTCTATCTTCTGGTCACTGCGTCTATCGGTCTGAGTTTCGTCGCCCAGCGTGCCGGGAAATAGCCCGCTGCCACACCGAGAACCACAGAGCCCATCATCCCGGCAAGCGCCAGCCACCAAGGTATATATGATATATTTGTCCCCTTCGTCAGATGGAACATGCTTACAGCACATTTGTCTATGATCACCTTTACTCCGTAAGAACAGCCAACCCCAAGTACACCGCCTGCCGCTCCGATGACCGCTGCCTCGGCAAGGAACAGAAGTCTCAGCTCATCAATATCGCAGCCGAGAACTTTGAGTATTCCTATCTCATTTACACGGTCAAATACCGAAGTGGTCATGGTATTGCTTATTCCGATCACGGCTACCACGAGTGCTATTGTTCCTATGCCTCCAAGGAGCAGCTGTATCATCTTCAGATACTTTTGTATGGTGTCAAGGTATTCCTTTGCATTCTCCGTCTGGTATCCCATGTCCTGGAACTTCTTAACAAGAGCATCCACATTGTTAGTGTCGTCCACTGTCACGATCGCCGCAGTATATATGAACTCCCGGTAGCTATTGCCATTTCCATCCACCGGCTGCCCTTCAAGCTTTCCATCCACGCTCACTCTCTTTAACAGACTCTTCAAATAATCCATATCACAATAAATCGTCTGTGACTTTTCACTGTAGGTTGAAGTATACACCTCTCCCTCTGTATTATCTGATTCATCGTCTGAATCGTCATCGGAAGCTTTGTCTGCGCTCCCATCTGCCAGCACACCCGTAAGTTTCAGCTTGACTGTCTTTGCATTCTCATCCCCCCAGCCAAATACCGTATCAAATCGCCTGCCTGTAAGTGAACCAATGCCCTTTTTCTCTTTTTTTTCAAAGCTCGTATAGGTATTCGGATTAAAGAACAATTTTCCTACACTGCTCCCTGCCGCAAAGCCCTTGCCATCTGAATCTTTCATCACATTTTCCCCACTTACAAGTTTCCATGTTGAAAATTCATCGCCAGGAACACCCACAAGATTTCCATAGTACTCATATTCCCCATACTTCATAGTGACAGGAACTTCGTATACCGAATAACATCCACTCACATTCGAAAATTTCGAGAATGTCTCTATCGTTTTGTCCGTTATCATCCTGTCCTTGTGCTTACCTCCAGTCTCACTGTATACCTTTATCTGATTAACACTTCCGCTATCTATGACAGAATCTATCATCTCTTTTTTCACACCAAGTCCCACCGACAGGAGCGCTACAACAGATATAACGCCTATCATCACACCGAGAATAGTGAGAAATGTTCTGACCTTTCTCCTTTTCATATTCATAAGGCACAAATGCCATATCCATCCCATATATCATCTTCCCCCTGTATATTGAAATATCAAGTTTTCATAGAAAACTTGATACATCCATATTAAACACCAGCCACACCCTAGAACTCTTCAAGGATTCTCTTCTTTCTCTTATTTCTTCTAATCGTTCCCGCTATCAGTGCCACTATCAAAATTACAGCTATACACACTGCAATTATGATATTCTTATTTATTTTCGTTGTTGTATCCTTTATCTTTTCTACATTGTCATACACAGGAGAATTCACAATCACTTTAAACTTTCCTGTCAGCTCTGTCTCATTTCCCTCTTTGTCCTCATATGTAACCACAACGTTTGACAATTCGCCCGTCTCACTTGTAGTTGCAGATGCGTTCGTCAGGATATCAATACTTCCACTTTTTCCAGTGTCTATATTCCCTATAAATGTATCATTCTCCTCCAGATAATTACTCTCCACTCTCACTCTGACATTATAGAGCATGCCTGCGCCCATATTGTTGACACTGCCTATGACCTCTACAGAATCTCCAAGCACGGCATCGTCATCCACATACAGATCAGTGATGGATGCTCTCTGCTCAAGCTTCACAGGCAGGTATATCACGTCGGTTGCCGAGTATGGATTGCCCCATATGTCATCATACTCATTCACCACACTGAGCTTATAGCTTTTCTCGGTCAGCCCGTCAGCAGCCCGGAGTCTGAATGTAAATATACTCTCCTCGCCATTTGGAAGTTCTTCAAGGAATCCATTGCCCGCTCCCTCTGCCGGAACAATATCTCCTGTATCGGACGTAACCGATATCTTGAGATTGTCCACATATCTGCTGCCTGTATTTTTGATCGTCACCTTAAGGTCAAATGTCTGCCCTGCCACTATCTCCTTCTGTACTATCTGATAATCCACCACCATAACCTTTGGCTGAGATGCCTGCACTGTCATGGCAAATGGCTGTATACACAGGCACACTATCACAGTCATCATCAGCACTGCATATTTTTTTACTATAGTCAATTTACTTTTCATCATATTTATCATCCCTTCTATTGAACACCCAACACACAAAATGGTCCTCATTGTATGATTACATTTCGACACAGCATAATTGATCAACGACGTCTAGTGCCATGTCTCTTTTTGTTCTGTGCCAGTTTTTCAGTACGTCTTATTCCACTATCTTTCCATCAGCTATCTTTATTATCCTGTCTGCCTCCCTCGCAAGGTCAATGTTGTGTGTTATGAGCACCAGAGTCTGATTCAGTTTCTTCACAGAATCCTGGAGCAATGTCAGAACCTCATTTCCATTCTTTGAATCCAGCGCTCCAGTAGGCTCATCTGCCAGCACCAATGCCGGTCTGTTGGCAAGTGCCCTTGCTATTGCCGCCCTCTGCTGCTGCCCACCGGAGAGCTGATTTGGCAGATACTTTTTTCTGTCCTTAAGTCCCAGCATCTCTATAATGTGGTCTATATAATCTCTGTCCGGTTTTCTGTGATCAAGGAGTATCGGCATTCTTATATTCTCCTCCACCGTCAGAACCGGGATCAGATGATAAGCCTGAAATACAAATCCTATCTTTCTCCGCCTGAACACCGACATTTCCTCATCGTTAAGTCTCGTTATATCCTTGCCGTCTATGATGACATTTCCACTGTTAGGAGTATCCACTCCTCCCATAACATGCAGCATGGTAGATTTGCCGGAGCCTGACGCACCAACTATAGCAACTGTCTCTCCCTTTTCTATGGAAAGGCTCACATCATCGAGTCCCCATACTCTCGTGTCACCCTCACCGTATATTTTTGTGACATGTTCCATCTTTACTATCTCCATGTGATACATTCCTCCTATCTTCCATATCTATCTTGTGTATTACCAACTCTTGTGTTTGTACACTTTCTGTTTCATGTTATCTTTGATTTAAAGTTAATCTAAGCGCATCTCCTACTCCTCAAGTGTCAGATCTTCCGCCATACTCTTCGGAAGTTTTCTAAGCGGCAAATATATACTTCCAAATACCAGTATGACCGACAGAAGTATCCCTGCTGCTATCGCCAACACAGATGGTGTAAATCTCATCGGAATTACAAGTTTTAAGAAACTGTATTCACCAAAATATATCGCCGTGCCTGTCACTATTCCTATCACATCTGCAAGTGCTACCGCCATGATTCCCTCAAGCATAACCGTCTTTAAGAGTATTTTTCTCGACATTCCTATGACCCTCAGCTGCGCAAATTCCTTCCGTCTCATATGAAGATTGCCCGCTGTTGCATTTATGATGTTTACTGCGCCAAGTGCAAACACAAGAGCAGCTATCATCAGGATCACTCTGTTAATACTCTTAAAGCCCTTGATCATAATCATACTGTCAAAATACATATTCATCTCATAAATACCGTCTTCTGTATAAATGTCTGACTGTATATCAACGATCTCTCCATTGGTTATCTTATTCGAATCAATCTGATATTCCATTCCGGATATTTGATTTTCTGTATACCCGGTCTCAGCAAAATAATTGTCCAGAGTTGTGTATACCTGTAATCCTTCATCCCCGATAACTTTATCACCCATATCAAGGATTCCCTCCACCGTGTATGTGTGACAGCGGCCTTCCGCCACAAGCCTGTTATACACGTCATTTGCTATATGCATTCTTTTTTCAGTTCTCCGATCAGCCTTATCGCAGCCATTTACTGCATTATCGGCATCTTCCACAGCCTTCTGAGTCTCCGAAAACAGAAGTGCCGTATCTACTATCGATATGGTATCTCCAACCTTATAATCATTCATCAGCAGATGATTCAGAGTTTCATATGTGATATCTCCATTCCACAGTTCGTTATCATGCTCTGCACTTCCACCTGCCACCACCAGTATTCCACGGTCGCTCAAATCCACTGTGCCATCCGTCAGATATTGGTTCAAATCTGTGAGGTCATCTTTATTGAATCCCCTGAATCTGATCGCCGACAGTGAAGTCTGCGCGGTCACTGACGATAGATCCTTTTCATATCTTTTTTTCATAGAGCTGAGTACTTCGCCGTACATAGTTTTGTTCAGATAATCTTCCGTGAATCTTGAATACAGCTCCTCCGCATCAGTCACATATGCATTTGTCTCATACACCTTTCTTGCAGATATGACATTTCTGCTGTCTGCAATCCTCCTCATGTGTTCTGCATCCGGAAGTCCGGCCTCCACGGTATCAATGTCCTGAAACTGCGAAGGCAGGTCATATACGGACAGCTGGTATGGTCCGTATTTGCTGTCTAAATAATCAACAGCATTATCCAGTGTTCCCGCCACACTCATCACTGCTACAAGCGCTGCTATACTTACCGAAAGCGAAGCAACCGTCTTTACGAATCTCCCACGGTTTCTGAGTACACTTTTTCTTGCGTATTCACCTTCCATTCCAAAGATCCTGCCCATAAGTCCTCTGCCCCGATCCTTTATCCGACCGGCTTTTATCCTGAACTGTCCCCTGACCGCACTTATAGGTGTCATGCTCACGATGACCTTACAGTTATCTCTCATAACAAAATACAGATCTCCAAGATAACAGATGAGCACAGGAATAACCGGCACCAGATGATACCCGGCACTGACCCCTGTAAACACTCCAATTACAATGGTGATCAGTCCCCCCAGTATAATTCCTATAAGTATCCCAATACACTCAAGCAATGCTCCCATCAGATAGACTATTCTCTTGAGCTGCCCTTTTGTTGCCCCAATACATCTGAGTATTCCATAATCCTTTATCTGCTCCATCATAAACATCTGTACAGTGTTTCTGATGATCCCAACTGCAAATATGGCAAATATATATGCTATGAGAAGTATTGTCCACAAAATGACCATGAGCATGGAGCCGTCTGTCGTTCCATCCTGAAAATATAGCAGCGCCAGATCATCGTTCAGCTCCGCATTTATATCGTATTTTTCTGCTATCACATTCATATTGTGTTCCATGCGGTATGGATTATTTCCTGTAGCATATACAGCATTCTTATACAACACCTTATCTGGTGAATCCCCACTCCAATCAGTATATTCATATCTGCCTATATATGCCTTCTCTATCATCTCGTCAGCAGCTATCTGCTCTGCCTGTGACCTGCTCTCCGCCATCAACACAAACTCATAATCTCTGTCTTTGCGCTCTTCATCCCGGGCATGAAGGAGATAAGAATACGCAATATTAAGTCCACCATATAATACTATCACCGTGATCACCACACCTATGATAGTGATAAGACTTCTTCCCCTGTTCGCCCTCAGATATTTTTTTGCCAGATCTTTATAATCCCCCACTTCAGTTCCTCCCTGTATAAGTCCTGCCACACAAAAAAGATGGCATGCATCATCTCTTCATTCAATAATGATACTTTACCATCTCTTTCTTACTATCCAGTGACTATATGAAGTTTCTTTCTTACAGTTTAGTAAGATAACACTAGTATTCCGGGGAATATAGATACCTGCCCTATCAAATGTCCCATCCATTATATATGTACAAATGTGATCTCGAAGCATGTATATTCATTTAACACGCTTTTGACTGTTATTCTTCCACCCATGCCCTCGACAATAGATTTTGTCAGTGAAAGTCCTATTCCGACACTGTTTGGATTGACATCATGATCAACTCTATAAAACCTCTTAAATATATTGGGAATCTCATTCTCCGGGATTCCCATTCCGTGA
>USSH01000081.1 GCA_900557435.1 uncultured Coprococcus sp.
ATCTATTTTGTGACAAAGCCGAAGTACAGGAATATTGTACTGCTATTGGGCAGCCTTGTATTTTATGCATATGGCGAGCCTGTATATGTGTTCTTGATGATGTTTTCAATCGTATTTAATTATTGGGCCGCACGTAGGATCAAGAGATTCTATGACATAGAGGTTTATTCGGAGATTGACTGTTCCTTTGAGCGAAATTGCTGGCTGGCGGTGGCTATGATATTTGATTTTGGCATGCTGTTCGTGTTCAAATATATCAATTTCTTCATAGAGATCATAAACACTGCTGCGCGTACAAAGATATTTGACAGTGTACCGATAACATTGCCACTTGGAATCAGTTTTTATACTTTCCAGATAACATCATATATATTTGATGTGTACAGACTCAAGTACCAGGCAGATAAGAGCATAGTCAAATTCGGTACATATGTGAGCATGTTTCCACAGCTCATAGCCGGACCTATAGTTAACTATGATGAGGTAAAGCCGGAACTTGATCACCGCGAGACAAATGCGGATGACATAGAACGCGGTGCGACTCTTTTTGTGCTGGGACTTGCGTATAAGGTGCTCCTGGCAAACAAGATCGCGAGTCTGTGGAATGATGTTTTGACAGTGGGGCCATTTGGAATAAATTCTATTACAGCTTGGCTGGGCTCATGGGGATATTCATTCCAGCTGCTTTTTGACTTTATGGGATATTCGGTTATGGCCATAGGAATCGGTCTGATTCTCGGATTTAAAATACCGGAGAATTTTCTGGATCCATATATGTCACATTCACTGACGGACTTCTGGCGCCGCTGGCATGTGACACTGGGACGCTGGTTCCGTGAGTACGTATATATACCGATGGGTGGAAATAGAAAAGGCAAGCTTCGAATGATACTTGCCATGTTTACCGTGTGGATGCTCACAGGATTGTGGCATGGTGCGGATTGGAATTTCCTTATATGGGGACTGTTTCTGTTTGTTTTTATGCTTATGGAAAAATTGTTCCTGGGAAAAATATTTGATAAGGTTAAGATCCTGGGCCACATATATATGTTTTTCCTGATTCCTATATCCTGGACAATATTCAATATAAGCGATCTCAAGATGCTGTGGCTTTATCTGAAGAGAATGTTTGGCATGAAGATAGAGGGATCGGTGCTGATCCATGCAGTGGACAAAATGAACATGCTGTTGCAAACCTATTGGTGGCTGCTGCTTCTGTGTATTGTGTTCTGCACACCGTGGCCGAGAAAACTGATAGAGAGATTTTACAAGAATTGGCTGTGCAAGCTGATCATGCTGGCTTTGTTCTGGTTTTGTGTATACCAGATCGCGAAGGGCGGTTCCAATCCGTTCCTTTATTTTAGATTCTAGGAGGTGGGCACATGAAGAAATTATGGCAAATGATAAAAGGCTGCCCGCTGTTTACGATATTGATATTATCGGGAATATTAATTACAGTTGGTGGATATGTCGGGGCAGAACTCGGGATATACAAATGGGATGTGAGCTTTGAGCATCCGATGATCCAGACTGTTCTCATGGATGAAAAGGCAGAGTCAGGAAGTGAGAGAGATGCGTCAGAAGTAAATACATCCAGCGAAGCGGTTGCAGGTGATCCTGGCGTAAATACAACAGAGAAGACGACGGAGAAATCCGACACAAAGACGACGGAGAAATCTGACGAGAAAACGACAGAGAAATCTGACAAAAAGACGACGGAGAAATCCGACGCAAAGACGACGGAGAAATCCGACGCAAAGACGACGGAGAAATCCAACGCAAAGACGACGGAGAAATCCGACACAAAGACGAAGAAAAAGTCGACAGAGAAGGCAACGGAACAGAAGGCGTCGATAGACACCGGTGGTTCGGCGGCGCCGATATCAAGGCCAACCCAGTATAAGAAGATCAAGACAAGGAAATCGCGAAATAGCTGCTATGGGGATCTCACAAAGATAGCTCTTGAGACAGACTATCCGTATGTAAAGGTAGACAAGTCATATTTCGATGACGCATTGTTTATCGGTGATTCACGTATAGAGGGTCTTGCACTGTATTCAGGACTTGACAATGCTCAGTTTGCATACATGGAGGGACTTACGACATTCGGCCTTATGAGTGAGAAGATAGCTGCAAATGGAACGGCAACACTCACGGATCTTCTGAGCAGCCAGACATTCAAGAAGATATATATCATGCTGGGAATAAATGAGGCTGGTTACGCAACGGATTCATATGTGTCCACATATATGGATGCGATATCGCAGATTCAGGCACTTCAGCCTAATGCGGTCATATTTATGATGGGCTGTATGCATGTGTCAAGTGATTATTCGGATACTCATGATATTGTAAACAATGATAATATAGATGAGAAGAACGGCGCCATAGCCGCATATGCAGATGGAATCAAGCTGTTTTATCTGGATATGAATACCGTGGTTGACGACGGCAAGGGCGGCCTTATCAAGGATTACACATGGGATGACATACATCTTCAGGCACAGTACTACAGTGTGTGGGAGGATTATCTTTATTCCCATGGTCTTAAGGATGATGCATTTAATTAGAGATCGTAGATTCCGGGGAATCACGGTGAAGACGCATGTGAATGCTCCGGCACCGTGGCCGGAACAGGCGGTTATCAGGGTTTGCGGCTGCGCAGATATTTGGTGATAGCCGCTATAACTGTGAGGAGGCTGCAATGTCAAAAAAACTAGTTATAAAAGACAAATATAAAGGAATCCTGTTCATAATCATGGCGGGATTCTTTTTCTCGCTTATGACATTCTTCGTCAGGATATCAGGGGATCTGCCGACTATGCAGAAGGCATTTTTCCGAAATGCAGTGGCTGCGGTTGTTGCGATCGCGATGCTCATGAGGACTGAGGAGAAGTTCAGGATAAGAAAGGACAGCTGGCCGGGGCTTGCAGCGAGGAGTATATGCGGAACAGCCGGACTCATATGCAATTTCTATGCCATCGACAAATTAAATATTGCCGATGCAAATATCCTCAACAAGCTCTCCCCGTTCTTTGCGATCATCGCGTCCTATTTTGTTCTGAAGGAGAAGGCAAATAAGATCGAGTGGGCATCCGTTATACTTGCATTTACCGGGGCGGTATTTGTGGTAAAGCCGTCATTTCACATGGACTTTCTGTATGCTATGGTCGGGGTTGCCGGTGGACTTGGCGCAGGCGTTGCATATACATATGTGAGAAAACTTGGCAAGCAGGGGGAGCGCGGACCGGTCATAGTCATGTGCTTTTCGGTGTTCTCATGCATCGTGACACTTCCTTTTATCATAGTGGATCATGCGCCGATGACGTGGCAGCAGACTGTATGCCTGCTCTGTGCCGGCCTTGCGGCAGCAGGCGGACAGTTCAGCATCACGGCGGCTTATCAGAAAGCTCCGGCGAAGGAGATATCGGTATTTGACTACAGCCAGGTCATATTTGCCGCAATACTGGGATTTGTATTTCTGGATCAGATACCGGATGCGCTCAGCATCACT
This sequence comes from uncultured Coprococcus sp., assembly GCA_900557435.1. Lineage (GTDB taxonomy): Bacteria > Bacillota > Clostridia > Lachnospirales > Lachnospiraceae > Coprococcus. The sequence continues at coordinate 3,515 of USSH01000081.1, forward strand.
GGATACGTGATCATCATCGGAAGTGCTGTGTTCAAATGGTGGTACAGTCTGAGGCAGGATCGCAAAGCTGCAGATGGACAGTGAATATAAATAAAATCAATGTACTGATGAGTAATTGAAAATAAATACAACACATAAAAGACGGATATCAGAAGAGGAAAATGGGTAAATGTTAATTTCTGATATCCGTCTTTTATAAAATTAAAATAAAAAAAGGAAGGTTATGAGGAGTGGATTCCGGAATTTCAGAGGCACCGGACCACTCATCTATGTAAATATGATTGTTGTTAGTCTGAGTGACGGCGAGTGTGCTGATGCTGCCTGGGCACTTCGTACATCCGCTGTCCTCATCAATCTGGTTATATACTACAGGTGGGCTGTGTTCATTTTGTGTATCAGATGTTAAAGAAGTATGTTTAAAATATAATTAAAATATGTTCAATGCATATGAGAAATGCATATGAGAAATGCGAGAAAGTTTAATCTGAACAGGGACTCTTCGTAAAAATATATAAAGTATTATCGAGGACGGTTGTAGATTAAGGTTTTTGCATGTTAAAATGACAGTGTGAAAATTGGTATGCAGCACCCGAAAAACGATGATTGACAAGGGGGTATAAATATATGGATAAAGAAAAAATGCTTGAAGAGATACAGGAGAAGACTGAAGAGATAAAGGGCAGAGCGGAGGAATTGCATAAGGTGATAGAGGAGACCATTGCCCAGAAAAAACAGCAGCATCAGGAGGCGAGGTATACAGAGCTTGGAGCCGGGGACAGCCAGGATAAGAAGGATGTGATCATCAAAGAAGGATATGGATTGGTTCTCGGCGGAGGCGGAGGCAGAGGTTCCTATGAGATAGGAGTGTGGAAAGCCCTTGAGGAGTATAAGGATGTCATAGACATAAAAGCTGTTTCGGGAAGTTCGGTGGGTGCACTCAATGCGGCGCTTTATGCCTGCGGTGATCTGGATAAGGCGACACAGATGTGGTACGACATAACAAATGACAGAATACTCTCCAACAAAGATATAGACGAGGACAACAGGAATAAATGGTTTGAGTCCATCAAGGAGAAGCTTACGACCATAGACAATCAGGTTATTCAGAGTGCCATAGAGTGTATAGGACTTGATGCGGTGGCAAAGGGAATGAAGATAAAGGATGGCTTTTTTTCAAGGGAAGGACTCATGGATATACTTGAAAACTCTCCGGTTTTGACGGGAGTATCCAACAGCAGTATGAACTGTTATGCTACTTGTCTCAATGTGGATGGCAAGCCTACGCCAGAGAGATTTCAGCTTGCGGGCATGGAGCCTTCAGAGATAGAGCGTATACTTCTGGCGTCATCTGCGATACCGGTTATATTTCCGATGGAAACTATAGATCAGACTAAGTATTATGACGGGGGATTTTTCCTCGGCGGTGACAATGTGCCGATACAGCCGCTTTATGATGAGGGATATCGCAAATTTGTGGTGGTTCATCTGGATGCGCGGAGGACTGACAGATATGATGATGCAGAGATGATACACATCTATCCATCCGTGCCGCTCGGCGGAGCCATAGACGGAATGCTGGATTTCTCACCGGAGGGGGTGGAAAAGAGGATCGCCCAGGGATATGATGACGCGAGGGCTGTCCTGGTGCGGTACTTCGGACTCAGGGAGAAGATAACGGAACATGAGCATCTGATGGGGGCGTCACTGTATTTCACACGGCATGGACAGACGGTGTGGAACGTGGAAAATAAGATATGCGGTGCCACAGACATAGAACTCACAGAGCTTGGACACAGACAGGCGGAGGAACTTGGTGAGATCATAAAGAATGGCGGATATCATATAGATGAGATATTGTATTCTCCTCTGGTCAGAGCATCTGAGACCGCAAGGCATATATCTGAGATCACCGGGATCCCGATGAGGGCGGAGGAGAGACTCAGGGAGCAGTGCTTTGGCAAATACGAAGGAACCGCCAGGGATGGAGCAATATTTGCTGAGGCGAAGACACATTTCCTGGATCACTATGAAGGCGGTGAAACTATGGTGCATCTGTGCCAGAGAGTCTACAATCTGCTGGATGAACTGAAAGCGGAGTCCCAGGAAAATGGCAAAACATATCTGCTTGTTGCACACAATGGAATTTCAAGGATAGTGCAGTCATATTTCAATGATATGACAAATAAGGAATTTGCCGCATTTGGAATAAAGAACTGCGAAGTCCGGGAATATAGATTCAGATAGATTCAGATAGATTCAGATGAAAAAGAAAAGTGTAATTTTTATGGGTATAAGAACCATAGAAGTTACACTTTTTTGTGTTAAAAGATATATGCTGAGGCACTCCGTATATGATGCTTGCTTCGGCAATGGCATAATGATAAAAAGTATCATTATGAAAGTTGACAGGTAAAAAGATCTGTGTTATTAAATATATGAACAGTTATTCATATGTTTAATTAAACAATGCGATAAGTGCTATAGGCGATTTCTGAAAAATTATATTGCGATTTTGTGTAAAGTGTCAGATGAAAAAAAAGGAGAGAATTATGGGAGAAAAAAGTTTCTTGAAGATCAGTGGAATAAGAAAGAGCTTTGGCTCAGGTGAGAACAGGACAGAGGTTTTAAAGGGGATTGATTTTGAAGTTGCAAAGGGGGAGTTCTGTGTGCTGCTCGGGCCATCCGGATCGGGAAAATCCACACTTCTCAATATAATAGGTGGGATCGACAGCCCGGATTCGGGTTACATATCCATAAACGGGGAAAAGACAGGGGACATGGACGAGAAGACATTGACAAGATACAGGAGAAAGCATCTCGGATATGTATTTCAGATGTACAATCTGATCCCAAACCTCAATGTGAAGGAGAATGTAGAAGTCGGTGCTTATCTGAGTGATGATCCGCTGGATGTGGACGAGCTCCTCAAGACACTTGGGCTATATGAGCACAGACATAAACTTCCAAATCAGCTTTCCGGTGGACAGCAGCAGAGGACATCGATAGGCAGAGCCATCGTGAAGAATCCGGATATACTTCTGTGTGATGAGCCGACGGGAGCACTGGACTACAATACCTCCAAGGAGATACTCAAGCTGATAGAGGATGTCAATCAGAAGTACGGCAACACCATAATCATGGTAACCCACAATGATGCCATCAAGAACATGGCGGACAGAACAGTAAAACTCAGGGATGGAATGATAAGACGCAACATAGTCAACGAGAACAAGATATCTGCGGCTGATCTTGACTGGTAAAAGGATGACGTTCGATCGGAAAGGGGACTTGATATGAAGAATCCATTGTGTAGGCGAATTCCAAAGGAGCTCAAAGATGACTTTGGAAAATATATAGTAATATTCCTGTTCATGGTGATAACCACGGGAATGGTGTCCGGTTTTCTTGTTGCCGGAGAAAGCATGAAACAGACGTACGATCAGAGCTTTGACAAATACAATGTTGAGGATGGACACTTTGCCCTGAACAGTGAGGCGACTGACGATATGAAGAAAGCTATCGAGGACGAGGGTGTAACTCTTTATGATATGCCATACTATGACCTTGATATGAGCATAAAAAAATCAGATGATAAAACTGATAATACTTCGGCAGATGGTGAAAGAAGGACACTGAGAATATTTGAGGTCAGACATGATGTAAACAGGATGTGCACAATGAAAGGCAGCCTGCCAGACAGTGATGATGAACTTGCCATTGACAGAATGTTTGCTGAGAACAATGACATTGAGATCGGGGACGAACTTGAGGTCGGCGGCAGAGATTACAAGGTGTGCGGATATGTGGCATTATCTGACTACAGTACAATGTTCCAGAATAACAATGACACAATGTTCGATGCCACCATATTTGGTGTCGCTGTTGTGACTGGAACTGAATTTGACAGGCTGCCTGAAAATGGCAGGGAATGGTCCTATGCCTGGAAGTACAATGACGGTATGCCCGATGATGAGAAAGAAGAGAAGAAGCTTGCCGATGATCTGTTAAAGACGGTATACACTCAGGCAATGATGCAAGGGATCACAGTCGACACCTTTATCCCGAGATATCAGAATCAGGCCATCAACTTTACCGGGGAGGATATAGGCAGCGATACTGAGATGATGAAGTGGTTCGAATATATCGTCATCGTGATACTTGCGTTCATATTTGCCGTTACCATCAGCAACACTCTGACAAAGGAGGCATCAGTCATTGGAACTCTTCGCGCGTCAGGATATACAAAGTGGGAACTGCTCATCCACTACATATCACTTCCTGTCATAGTTACATTTGTGGCAGCGATAGTTGGAAATATACTGGGGTACACATGCTTTAAGGATATGGGGGCGCAGTTGTACTATGACAGCTACTCGCTGACAAAGTACAAAACCATCTGGAATGCGGATGCATTTGTCCTGACTACGGTTGTGCCATTGATAATCATGCTGGTTGTAAATTTACTGGTGGTGAACAACAAGTTGAAGCTGTCTCCGCTTAGATTTTTGAGACATGATCTTAGCAGATCGAGACGAAAGAAGGCAGTAAAACTTCCGCACTGGAAATTTATGACAAGATTCAAGACCAGGGTGATACTTCAGAATATCCCTGGATATGTGGTCATGCTCATAGGAATATATTTTGCACAGGTCCTTATGATGTTCGGGCTGATGCTCAATCCTTTGCTGGAGCACTACCAGGATGATGTGCTGGACAATATGCTGGCTGCGCATCAATATGTACTTGATTCACAGGTTGAGACTTCTGTTGATTCGGCTGAGACTTACTGCGTAAAGACACTCAAGACCACAGGGGATATCGACGATGAGATCATGGTGTATGGAATCCATGAGGACAGCAGATATTTCCCGAAGAAGTTAAAAGATGGAGATGTTCTTGTCTCAGATGGCTATGCGGATAAATACGGGCTTTCAGATGGAGATGAGATCAAGCTCAAGGAAAACTACGGGGATGATACTTACGAATTCAAACTGACGGGTTCAGTCAAATATCCATCCACGCTGGCGATATTCATGACTGAGGATGATTTCAGACAGACGTTTGGACTGGATGAGGGATACTTCACAGGCTATTTTTCGGACGAAGAACTGACGGACATCAGCGACCATGTTGTGTCTGAGATTACAAAGGATGATCTGATAAAGGTATCCAGACAGCTCAAAAAATCTATGGGAAGCATGTTCTATATAGTCATAGCATTCTCACTTTTGATGTTCATGCTGCTTGTATACCTGCTCACAAAGCTCATAGTTGAGAGAAACACGATCTCAATATCAATGGTGAAGATACTTGGATATGACGGCAGGGAGATAGGAAAACTGTATCTGTCGTCCACAACGATCATGGTGGCGGTGGTGACAGTGATAGACATTCTGCTCAGCTATGTATCTCTTAAAGTCATATACAGAGCAATGCTCACGGAAATGCTCAGTGGATGGCTTCCGATATACATGGCTCCTTGGATATTCCCGCTTATGTTTGTTCTCAGCTTTGCATGCTATCTTGTTATAGCGCTGATGCAG
>USSH01000082.1 GCA_900557435.1 uncultured Coprococcus sp.
TGCTATTGCAAACCGGCTGTTTGGCACATCCTGCCATGTGTAAATATCTACTATTCCGGGGATTTTTTTTGCTATGGAGACATTTATATCCTCCACAATGGCATTCGCATGTGGACTGCGAAGCAGTTTCACAACAAGTGCATCACCGGGAGTGATATCATCCACATATACCGGTTTGCCAAGAAGTAACTGCATAGAATCTTTTTTTCTAACGGATTTATTAACTACATTATATTTTTTATGTTCCATGAGTTCACCCCTTTACTGTCTGTCATCTGCAGGAATTCTACTGTCTAAGTAATTTCGGATTCCTCTCAGTTGTCCCTCATATCCGGAACATCTGCACAGATTTCCGGCAAGATATGCCCTGATCTCATCATCCGATGGGTCAGGATTTTCTCTGAGAAGAGCTATTGTATTCATCACAAAACCCGGGTTGCAGAAACCACATTGATCAGCACCCTGATCAGCAATGAACCCGGCAAATTCTGCCGCCTCATCCTGAAGACCCTCAAGGGTCTGCACCTCGTGTCCATCTGCCCTGGCAGCAAGCATCGAACAGGAAAGGACAGGAGTCTGATCCATAAGCACTGTACACAGGCCGCAATTGGACGTCTCACAGCCGCGTTTCACACTATAACAGCCATGATCACGCAGAAAATCTATAAGGAGCATATCAGGAGCTATATTTCCCGAGACGAATTTCCCATTTAATTTAACTTTTATTTCCACTGCTGCTCCTCCTCAATTTTTTTCAATAATCTCTGTCCAAGCACACGTATCAGACGGCTTCTGTATTCTGCGCCAGCACGATGATTGCTTCCAACCGGAACCTTGTCAGAAACCCAATTGGCAAATGCTTTCTCTGTATCATCTGAAAGTCCCTCTGTGAGCAAGCCTTCTTCATCCAGAAAAAGCATCGCCTTTCCAGGTCTTGCTCCTACAGCCAGACGATATTCACCATCCACGCATGAAGCTGAACAGGCAATGACAGGAAAATCTGTTCTCTGATTGCGGACTGATGCATAAGCAAAAACCCCGGGAGTTTTCCTGATGATCAGATGTACAATCACGTCCCTGTCCTGCTTCATGTTGACAAATTCCCTGAGAGGAATCATACCACCATGATAAAGCTCCACAAATGCATCCATAGCTAAAAAAACTGTCAGAATGTCCGAAAACCCGAAACGTCCCCATATGCTTCCGCCAATCGTTGCGAGATTCCGAAACTGAACTCCCACAATATCCTTCACCGCTTCGCATACTGCACCATGTGTATATTTATTTAATCCGTCATGCAGCTCTATCTGACGGAGTGATGTCATTGCACCAATAATAAATTCGTCATCTTTTTCCTCGATCGTATCAAGTCCCAGATCACACATATCTATGGCTGTCTGTATCAGGCGATCCTGCATTTTTGTCCAGAGCATTCCTCCGATAATACAGCTTCCCTTTTTCTGATTCAGTTCATATGCCTCATCAATACTTTGTGCGCGTACATAATTCTGTATTGTTACCATAAATACTCCTTTTAACATATAAACATAATTTTTCAAAATATATTATATTAAAACATCTTGTCTTTGAAAAGATGCTTTGTTACAATACCGTTGTATTATTTCAAGAATAACGAGAGGAACATTGAATTCATGAAAACGACTTTAAAAAAACATCTATCTATCATCCTTATCTGTACTATGCTGGCAGTGCTTACAGCCTGTGGTACAGACAGTGCTACGACAACACAGAGTACTACGGAAAGCACCACAGCTGTTTCAGTATCAGAATCAGCTTCCAGTGAAGAGGCATCAGAAGAAATATCATCTGAAGAATTATCTTCCGAAGAATCTTCCACTGAAGCAGATGCTGAACAGACTGTCTACCCTGTAACAGTTACCGACCAGGCCGGCCGTGAAGTTACAATTGATAAAGAGCCATCTTCTATCGTGAGCGGCTACTATATTTCTTCAAGCCTTTTGATCGCTCTTGGTCTCAAGGATAAGGTTGTCGGTATTGAAGCCAAAGCAGACAAGCGCCCTATTTATAAGCTTGCTGCACCAGAACTGACTGAGCTGCCGAATGTTGGAACTGCCAAAGAGTTCAACCTTGAGACATGTGCTGCTCTTTCACCTGATCTGGTTATTCTGCCAATGAAACTGAAGGATGCAGCCCAGAGCCTGACAGACCTCGGTATCACAGTACTGCTCGTCAATCCTGAAAGTCAGGATCTTCTGACAGAAATGATCAACACCATAGCTACGGCAACTAACACCAATTCAGAAGCTGCAAAGCTGCTCGCATATATAGATTCTCAGAAGGATATGCTTACCTCAGCTCTGTCTGGCGTAGAACCTGAAAGTGTATACCTTGCCGGCAACTCATCATTCTTGTCTACTGCAGGTCCTTCTATGTATCAGTCAAGCATCATAGAGCTTGCCGGTGGAAAAAATGCAGCTGATTCTATCACAGACACCTACTGGGCCGAGATAAGCTATGAGCAGCTTCTTGCATGGGATCCTTCTTATATAATAATCGCATCTGATGCCGAATATACAGTAGATGACGTAATGAACGATCCAAACCTTGCAGAATGCACTGCTGTAAAAAACAGCCACGTATATGCTATTCCTGGAGATGTTGAGGCATTGGACAGCCCGGTACCTGCAGGAATCCTGGCATCTGTATGGCTTGCAGGGATCCTTCATCCTGATCAGGTATCAGCTGACACATATACAACTGAAATGACAAATTATTATGAAACATTCTATGGAATCAACAACTAATAACAAGCGTAAAAATAAAAACAAAGCAACAATAACTATTATACTGGGAGCTGTCATTCTGGCAGTTCTTAGTATATTTTCTTTTTTTGTCGGAAGATATCCTCTTACACTGAATGGATTGCTGCAAGGTGATGACATGCAGTGGCGTGTATTTCTCACGCTTCGCGCAAGCCGCGGAATCATCGGCTGTATAGGAGGATTTGTTCTCGGCATAGCAGGATTTGTATATCAGACTGTCTTTAAGAACCCATTGGCTTCTCCAGACATCATAGGTGTATCCTCAGGTGCAAGCGCAGGTGCCGCATTTGGCATTCTGTTTTTGTCCGGAACAATGTCTGTAACCATATCTGCTTTTGCCGGAGCCATATGCTGTGTGATACTGGTTCTGCTTCTGTCATCGCTGACATATGAACGTGATGGAAAAAGCATAGTACTGGCAGGCATAGCAGTACACAGTCTTGCCCAGACCACTCTTGTGTGTCTGAAGCTGACTGCCGACCCTGAAAAACAATTAGCATCAATTGAATACTGGATCATGGGAAGTCTTAATGGCATAAGCATATATTCCATTGGTTCAAATGTAATACTGTGCGCTGTCTGCCTGCTGATAATCTTCCTATTGTACAGACAGATCATAATACTCTCCCTTGATGACGCAGAGGGCAAAATGCTCGGTGTGAATGTTAACCAGATGCGAATGCTGGTTCTTTTGATCGCAACCCTGGCAACTTCAAGTGTGATCAGTATGACAGGACTTATCAGCTTTATCTCTCTGCTTGCTCCGCACGGAGCCAGAATGCTGCTCAAAAATAACCGCTTATCAACTATGCTTCTGAGTGGTCTTATAGGTGGATGTCTTCTCACTTTCGGCGATATCCTTGCCCGCAGTGTATGTTCCACAGAACTGCCGGTCAGTATATTCACAAGTATAGTAGGAGCACCGTTTCTTATATATCTATGCATAAGGAGGAAACCTGTAAAATGAGTATATTAAACATATGCGATCTGTCAGCTGGCTACCACCACAGCAGCCGCACCAACACCACAGATGTGCAAAATGTGATAAATAATATCAACTTTTCTGCAGAAGAAGGTACAATTGTTGGTATACTTGGCGAGAATGGCTGTGGTAAAACAACCCTTATCAAAGCAATCGCCAATTTGATTCCGCATAGTGGCTGCTGCGAATTAGATAATCTCCAGCTGGAACATATGCCTCACAAAAAACTAGCACAGCTATGTGGATATATTCCTCAAAAAAGCGGCATATCCATAGACATATCTCTCTTAGATGTTGTCATGATGGGATTTAACCCAGAGCTTAAGCTTCTTCAACCCCCTACTGATGCCATGAAAGAAAAAGCTCATGAAGTTCTTGCAATGGTCGGACTTGATTCACGGATAAACGATAATTTCCAGACATTGAGCGAGGGGCAAAAACAGCTTGCCCTGCTGGCACGTACATTTGTGACAAAACGGAAGCTTTTACTCCTGGACGAACCGGAAAGTGCGCTGGACTTCAGGCTGCGCTACCAGATCATGAAACTTCTGTGCAGCTATGTTGAACAAAACCACGCGGTGTCTCTGGTAACGCTTCACGATTCATCACTTGCATTAAATTACTGCAACACGCTTCTGGTTTTATCTGAATCCAAGCTGATCGGTGAAATATATCCCGATAAAACACCCATTGAGGAAATGGAAATGCTTCTGTCCAAAGTTTATGGTACAATCAGTATCAGGGAACTTTGCAACCGTCAGGGAAAGCGCCAGCTTGTCATGATGAAGGAGGATGATATGCATTGAGAGCTGCTATTAAAATAACATTTTTTGATGATAATGATGAGAAATTCTTTGGTGAAGGTCCATATCGCCTGCTTTTGGCTATAGAAGAAACCGGTTCTCTCCGCTCCGCGTCCAAGTCCATGGGACTTGCCTACAGTAAAGCATTCCGCATGATAAAAAATGCTGAAGAGGCGCTGGGATTTTCACTTACAAGCCGCCAAGCAGGCGGCAGATCAGGTGGTGGAAGCACGATAACACCAGAGGGAAAGGAATGGCTGAAAAAATATGAACAATACAGAGAAGCCTGTATTCAGGCCGGAAGCCAATTGTATATGGAGATCTTTTCTGACTAGTCAAAAGAAACATATAGTTATTACCGGTGACAGGAAAAGTGGCAAATCAACACTCCTATCTTCACTTTTTGACGGGCAAATGCCTGGAATTACATCATGGGCCGTCCCAAAAGAAGGCGTGTACATGAAAAATAACTCTAGCGATGAAGTTGTACGTATCGGCAGATTCTGCTCTGATGCCACAGGTTGCGAGAACCTCATGCAGCCCATTAAAGATGCCTTTAACAGCACATGTATTGCTTTTTTAGAAAGCCTAGCAGACACAACAGCTCCATGGATTACTGTAGACGAAATTGGATATCTTGAAAACACATCATGCGATTATCAAAAAGCTTTCGAAAGACTCATGAATAAAAAGCGGATTATTATGGTTGTTCGAAAACAGGATCTCTCATTTCTAAACTGGCTGTGCAGCCATAAAGATGTGTTCCTTGTTGACCTTGACAGACCATTTGGCAATTCCGGATGTATCATCATGGCTTCAGGGCAGGGAAAACGCTTTGGCAGCAATAAGCTCATGGCTGAATATCACGGACAGCCGCTCATAAAGTGGATACTTGATATAACAAAAGATTTGTTTGCCAGACGACTTGTTGTCACCATACATCAGGATATTGAAAAGCTTTGCACAGAATATAGTATACCGGTAATCCTTCACTCCTCACCATATCGGAATGATATGATCCGTCTTGGACTGGATACAATTGGTTCCTATATTGACCGCTGTGCTTTTATTCCTTCCGATCAGCCACTCATAAAGACGGAATCTATAGCATCACTATTATTATGTGCCCAAAGTGAGCCATCATATATATGGAGAACGTGTTATGACAAAACTCCAGGATCACCTGTGATATTTCCAAAAGAATATTTTGATGAGCTTATGTCTCTCCCACAGGGAAAAGGCGGGAATGTCGTTGTCCACAGTCACGAATCTCAGGTAAGGCAGCTACCCGTCACCAACAAAACTGAATTGATGGACATTGACACACCAGCAGATATGGCGCGGCTGTAGGGACGTTCCTTCTGTCACCAAGAGTGTCCCCCTGTCTTATTCGTTACAGGGGGACACTCTTGGTGACAGAAGGAACGTCCCCGATTATTCTTGGATTTGACTCAAATCAAATGCACCGTTCTCAATCAACTTCAAAATTGTGTCTACCAAGTTGTTTTTTACAGTTTCACTTTCATTTTCAACGCCAGAATACTCTACATAAATAGTGTTCTCTCCCATATCAAAGGTTGCATAATATATTACGGTTTTGATACCTTGACTATTTGACTTTGTTACGAAATATCCTGCATTGATATCAACGCCGTCTACACTTGAAGTGATTGTATTTCCATCAATGATAGTATCTAATAGATTTACACCCTGTTTAGATACTACCATTCTTGTATCACCAATTTTTCCCTCAAGACCCAGAATATTATGATTGTCAGCATCAAAGTAAGCATCTGCGGTAACAGGCAAGTCTGCAAAAAGCATTTCAATCTCAACATCGCTCAAGGGTCTTGTTGTTACATTTAAGTTAATTGAAGATTGTGATAAGTCATTTTTAACAAAAGTAATTGTTTCTCCACCATCCAGCGTGGCAATATCGTTTTTTGTACCAAACAGATTGCTTTGATAAACTCCCACTCCAATCACAGCAACGAGTACGAAGCAAGCAGCAACAGACACCCATTTTTGCCGATTAGTTATTTTACTTGTTTTTTTCATAGGTTCAGCCTCCTTAATATACTGATTATCGACATTTCCCAATGCCCTTAAAAGTTTCTTTTCTTTCATACAGAGATACCTTCTTTCTCTAACAATTTTTTAAGTTCGTTCCTTGAACGAAATAATGACATCTTGATTTTGCTCTCGCTCATATCATATTCCGTTGCAATTTCTTTAATGGGCGATAAGTACCAATATCTTCTCATAAAGATTTTTCGCTGTTCTAATGACAGGGAAGAAAGAAAGCGGTTGAGAATATCCGTTAGAGCAATTTCTTCAACAATGTTTTCTGTACTATCCAACGATGGTATGCACTCTTGTATTTCATCAAAAATCAATGGCATTTGCCCGCCATTACGTTTCTTTGCATTGAGCAGTTCGTACCTGTCCAAAGATAAGTTGCGAGTAATCTTCCCTAAAAAAGTTTTTAGGACAGATGGACGGTTAGGCGGTATGCTGTTCCAAGCTCTTAAATAAGTATCATTTACACATTCCTCGCTGTCTTCGTCATTGTGAAGAATATTAAAGGCTATGTATCTGCAATACTTTCCGTATTTTTTTGAAGTTTCGGATATAGCAGCTTCGGAGCGCTCCCAATATAAATCTAATATCTGCTTATCATCCATAAGCTTCTCCTCCTTCCCCTTGTATTAAGGTCTTTCACCCTAATAGACGAGAAAAATGTGTCAAGCGTCACTTAAATTCAAAAAATATTTATTCAAAGATTAGCTTTCATTTTTTGAAAGAATATAATAAAACAGCAAAAGACATACACCAACAAGTCTCTTAATATTCAATGCGGAAAATTACAATTCATACAATCTTTTTGAAATCAATTTTATCCCTCATTTTTTCATGCTTTTCCTTTGGCTTAGATAAGGGAACACAATACTTATGTTCATTACAAATAACAAGCACTCCAAGAAAATGTCGCTCGTCCTTACCAATCTGAGGAGATACCGATAAAACTCTGTCATCTATATTATGTAAGTTTCTGATGTATTTCATATCAATACGATATACTTCTAATGGTGCTTGAATCATTCATTTCTTCTTTAAAATATTTCAAGGACTATGTTTCCATAGTCCTTGAATGTAGTGTCACCGTAGCGACCCTAACGCTTTTTGAACGTCCACTTATCGGCAGGACCCTCCTTCAATATTATTGAACCAAATGCCATTCTTTTGTCAATGAATTTCTAAAAATTCATAATCTTTTTATATTTAGCACAAATCATTTTTCAGCCTCGTAGAGCGAAATACACCCACCGCACAAATCTTCGATTTGTACTCTGTGTATTTCGACTAATTATTCTTTTGAATGCCTTCTTTTATCTTATAAATACGTATCTTCCAAATCAAATATTGTACTATCCAAACTACAACAAATATTGCAACAAAAATAGCAAAATAGCTTAATACACCTTTAACAGAATGCTCCATCCATTCGCAAATATATGCAACTGTCATCATAAGTACAGATACAATTCCAAAATAAATGCTTGTTTGTTTTAATAAACTCCACTTATCTATTTCCCAGATAACAGATGCTCCTGCAAATCCTGCTCCAAGAACGGCACTTAAAACAGTCTGTATGATAATCGCTGTTACCTCATTGCCAAATCGTTCAATCAAACTCGGAACACATGAATAGTAACTACCATCACCGATTGCAAGTGAAATTCCAATTGTAATCAAATAACTAATTACAATTCCACCCAATAATCCAACAAATATTCTAGAAAATAATTCTTTTTTCATTTTTAGTCACCTCATAATCCTAATACTTTTTTGATCTTTGAAACATATCTTCTGGAAACATAACTTACAGTCCCATTCGATAATTCCATACAAATTGTTCCTACAAAGCTTAAATCAAGGCTTTTAACCTTCTTAAGATTCACAATTTCTGAATTTGATATCCTTACAAACTTACTGTTATCCAATCTTTCTTCCGCTTCATATAGTCTCAATCTAATTTGATACGTACCATTGTCAGTTTGGGTAAAAACCTTACTGTCTTCTGCATAAATCTTTACTATGTGATCCGGATCTAATAGTTCGACCTTATCCTCTCTGATACCGGAAATAATTGTTGGAGCATCATCTAATCTGCTTACAAAATCAACAACTCTGTTAACTTCTTCCGTCATCTGTGCTGTTGTAATCATAATTTCAGGTTCTTTAGCTTCCGCATCGATATTAATATTCAGTTTCATGATTTTCCTCCTTTCTTGCTTTATAGTATATCTGAATTAGGATTATTATCTATACTTTATCAATAGGTGGTCATTTTTTCTACCT
>USSH01000083.1 GCA_900557435.1 uncultured Coprococcus sp.
CATTTGTATATGGGGGAGAATTGCTGCCTTGTTTCTTGTTTTTATATTGTGAATTTTGTATAGTCCATTTTTAGAGGTTTTTTTGAATTTTGGTAACTTTTTTTGATCGCTAACAGAAAAATCCGGATAACAGAAAAATCCCGATGCATCGAACTTTATTGGATCCAATTTTATCGATACACCGGGATATGTGACTATTCTATATTGATTGTAATGTACAGATCGTCATCTTCAAAATATTCGTTTTCAATACTCATTCCATCTGCCAGATTCTCTTTGATATGATGATATGTATAATCCTGAACATTGCGGCCATAATCCTTCTCAAATGAACGAATGTTGGCAATGAGGCCTTCCTGATCTGTTATATCATTAAGATATAACCTAAAAGTCTCTGCTGAACTGTTTCTTTTATAACAAAGCTGTCCACATGTCGTCTCTACATATATCTCATTCTCTGAAACCGCATTGACGTGACAATCCATATCCTCAAAAGTCTTCTTCATGATCTCTGCATCAACAAATATTGTATCTAACCCGGCATCCTGCTGTGTATCATTTGTACATGATACCAAAGCTGCAAGGGATACCTCGCTGAGCGACATTCCTGCCAGGATTGCAGCAGTTGTCATTGTTAACACCATTGACATATTTCTTATCCTCCTAATAAAATAGATAAATATCTTCCAGAACTACAGGTCAAAATTTACTATTCTTCCACCTTGCCTGTTTCCGCCATTTCCCGGTTCAGATTCTGTAACATTGTCTTTCTCAAATTCCTGATCCTCCACAGCAGTAGCAAGCACAGCTCGCTCTCTTGCCCACTCTCTTAGTGCCTCTATCTGTTCCCTCTGTGTTGTAGAGATTGCAACAGTCTCGTTTATTGCCTTTTCAACATCTGATTCTCTAAGTCCTCTATCCTTGTAGAAAGCTTCATACATCGCAGCAACAAGAATCTGTTCAATCTCCGAACCTGTATATCCCTCTGTGAGTTTCGCCAATCTCAGCGCAGTTTCATCATCCCCCGTTATCTCATGATGTATGGCTCCATTCGCAATCCTCTTATTGATGTGCACCTTAAAAATTTTCTGGCGTTCCTTCAAAGTCGGAAGATCCACGAAGAATATCTCATCA
Source organism: uncultured Coprococcus sp. (assembly GCA_900557435.1). Taxonomy (GTDB): domain Bacteria; phylum Bacillota; class Clostridia; order Lachnospirales; family Lachnospiraceae; genus Coprococcus. The sequence goes on from USSH01000083.1 coordinate 1,135, forward strand.
AAACGTCCCTTTCTGAGCAGCTCCGGTGGCAATGAACTGATATCATTTGCCGTTGCTATGACAAATACCGGTTTACTTTTGTCCTGCAGCCATGTCAGGAATGTTCCAAATACACGAGCTGAAGTTCCTGAATCTCCAGACGCTTTCACCCCGGACAGTCCTTTCTCTATCTCATCCACCCATAATATAGACGGCGAAACCGCCTCTGCAGTGGCTATTGCCTTTCTCATATTCTCCTCTGAGCTTCCAACCAAGCCGCCGAATATCTTGCCCATATCAAGTTTCAGGAGCGGCAATCCCCAAATCGCGCTCATAGCCTTTGCCGTCAATGACTTTCCGCATCCCGGAACACCGGTGATCAGCACGCCCTTAGGTGATGGCAGATTATATGCCTTCGCTTTCTCCGTCCAGGTATTATTTCTCTTGATCAACCATTTCTTCAGGTTCTCAAGTCCACCTATGTCTTCTATTCCGAGATCCGTCTTGACGAATTCCAACACACCAGTCTTTTTTACTACCTGGTTCTTCTCCTCGTGGATTACGTTTATTGCGCCTTTTTTCAAGCCTTTCATACTTACAATCGCACGACAAAACGCATTTTCTGCCTCCTGCATCGTAAGTCCCAAGGCAGCGCGGACCAATTGCTTTTTGCCATCCTCATCCAGTGTTATCTGGTCTGGCGAAATACCTCCGCAAAGGTCATTCAGCAGCCCCATAATCTCATCTTCCCCAGGAAGTTCATAATCAAGCACCGATATTTCCTTCTCCATGTCACAAGGTATCACAAGCTTCGGACTGATAAACACTATATTCTTTCGCGTTGCCTGCAGCTGTGAAATGATATCTCTAAACTTTCTGATGAGCACAAAATCCGGATGTGTACCTCTCTCGCTTCCGAAAAACACATGCATATCCTTCATAATATAGATAGCCGGACTGTCAGACTTTTCTATAGTGTCTATTGCCTTGAGCGGATCCTTTGTATTTGACACAACAGAGTTATTCTCATCATCCGCCGCATCCAGCCTTGCCAGACCGTCTGTCTGTGTCCAGATATACACTGCTCTGTTAGTTTTGATCTCACCTGAGCTATATACAATATCCCTTATCTGCTGCTGTACTCTAACCTCCTCATATGTAGGTATATATATGTACGGAAATCCCGCATTTATTAAATTTACAAATTGGTCTTTAAATGCTTGTGTACCCATTCTCTCCTCCACTTATCTGTAATAAATAATCCTTCAGTTTATTGATATTCCCCATGCCATTAACCTCTATCTGTCCGTTTTTACTCACACGAATTTCAAATGAATTATGGTATCTGTCCATTTCTTCTTTGGTAATAGCATCTGACAGAAAAATAAATCTTTGATTAGACGAACCAAGCAAGGGCCTTGAATAATCGGTTAGTTCCTCTATATACGGTCCGTCGCACAACAGATCTGTGTATTCGAGAAGGCCCTTGTATTTCTCGTTTTCAAGCAATTTCTCATATGTATAACCCGAAAATGTTATGACATTTTTCTCATGTTCCTTTACATACCTCGCCACCCTCTCAAGCTCCTCTGCCTGATCAAATGGTTCACCGCCTAGAAATGTAATGCCTTCCACTTCATCAATAACCCGGCTAAGCTCCACAATAACCTGATCTGCAGACATATGATCACCATCTTCATAATCCCACAATCTTTTTGCAAAGCAGCCTTTACAATGATGACCGCAGCCCTGTACCCATATACAGAATCTGATTCCCGGACCTTCAGCTTTTGTCTTCGGCAATATCTTATACACTCTCATTAAATATCAAACCTTCTGGCATTCTTTGACGCAGATGCACTCTTGCCGGCATGTCCACTATCAGGTTCCTCTATATATACTTGATCCTGGATTTTCACTATCATATGAGGCTTAGCATTGAACGCCGCAAAGAAATCATCAAGATCACTAAAATGTCCATTCTTATTTCTATACTCAATTATCTTCTTTGCATCTATTATGCTTATGGTCGGAAGCGACTGAAACTCTTCCTCTGTTGCTGTATTCACATTGATCCTGTTACCCATTGCTTCTTTATCTGCAGTATGGGCGATACTTTCCTGCATTGTATCCGCAGCTCCATTAGCATTTTGATCTGATATGTCCTTGTTATTTCCGACATTATTTTTTTCACTTTTATTATTTGGAGTCTCTTTATTTGGCTGCGCTTTATCTGCGTCCTTATACGCATTGCTCGACGCCTTCAGCGCACCGTACACACCACGCCTATTTTCATATTCTGACAATTCTCTAAGATAATGATATCTCTCAATAAAGAATAACATAATCATATAGACGAGATATGTCATCACAAATATCAGTGATAATGTCAAACTTACATTTCTTTTTCTACGTGAATTCTGATCGTTGTTCTCCTTGGCAGCTATGTACTCATCAGTTGCTTTATATTCTTCAACAGCCTTTTCATACTCTTTATATTCTGGGAATTTCTCATATTCTGAATATGAATAATCAAGGTAGTCCTCTCTCATATAGTCATCCAATGACGGACTCGTTGGATATGATACTCTGTTTCTGTCATATACAACGCCGTTAATGATCGACCCTGACAAAAGCATTACAAGAATCAATATATTCGAGAATCCCATAAGCAGCCACCTTTTCTTTGGAAGCTTTCCGTTCATTATAAAATAAGGTATCCACTGCAATATCGGAACAAATGAAAGCACAAAAAATAGCGAATTTGTAAATCGCCACCCTGCAGAACCAACTTTACTCTTTGCCATCAATTATGTACCTCCTGCTCAACATCAGAACTGATCTGCTCCTCCGTCTCATAATATTCGTCTGTAAATCTGGAATCTGTTGTGGTTGCATTCGCCATCTCTTCTATTCTTTGAAGATATTTCAGACAATTTTTTCCTTTTATACCAAATGTTTCTGCCTCGATCACACCATTAGGGCTGATCTTTATCTTAATCTGCTTCAAAATACGGTATCCTCCCACTCTCTTATTTTGTCTACAATTATAATATACCGTAATATTCATTGTAAAGGAATATTGCACAAACCTCCCCTGCTATTTCCAATATAAAGTGAAGTGGCACTCTGGGACATTTGTACCGAACTCCAATCGTTAGATTTTAGGGTATAACTTTGAGGGGGCACCTCAATTTGTAGGTCATCAATCTGACGCTTGTGACACAAAATAACCTCAGGGTGAACCGACATCCTATCGTTGGATTTTAGGTCCAACTTTCGGGGCGGTTCACCCTGAGGTTATTTACGCTATATATTTTACGATTATGAATACGATGAAAGGAACTGCTTCGTTCTCTCCATCTTTGGATTGTCAAATACCTGGTCAGGTCTTCCCTGCTCAAGTATATATCCATCGTCCATGAATATGACCTGGCTTGCAACATCCTTTGCAAATGCCATCTCATGGGTAACAATTATCATGGTCGTCTTTTTGTCTGCAAGGTTTCTGAGGACCTTAAGGACCTCTCCTGTGAGCTCCGGATCAAGAGCCGATGTCGGCTCATCAAAGCACAGTATATCCGGCTGCAATGCAAGCGCCCTCGCTATGGCAACTCGCTGGCACTGTCCTCCTGAAAGCTGATGAGGATAATTGTTCATTCTGTCCTCAAGTCCCATCTGTCGGAGAAGCTCCTCTGCCTGAACTCTTATCTCGTCGAGTATATTCTTCTTGTTTACTTTGAAATCCGGTCTCTCCTTTGCCAGAAGCTCCCTCGCGAGCATCACGTTCTGAATCGCAGTGTACTGTGGAAAGAGATTAAATGACTGGAACACAAGTCCAAAATGCAGTCTCTTCTTGCGCACCTCCGAATCCTTGAGGGTCTCTGGCTTGTCCGTATCAAGCAGGATCTCATTATTTACACGGATAACTCCATTGTCCGGCATCTCCAGAAAATTCAGGCAGCGAAGAAGTGTTGTCTTTCCACTTCCTGATGATCCTATGATAGAAAGGACCTCGCCCTGCTCCAGAGAAAAGCTTATATCCTTGAGAACATCGGTCTTGCCAAACTTCTTTTTTATATGTTCAACCTCTAATATAGCCATTTGCGGTTCCTCCTAAAATCTGTATCGCCCCTCTGCTCCGCAGCGGGGCAGGTCGTCGGAGCCGATTCCGAGTATGAACTTCGTTCATAGCGGCTCCTCCTATCTAAAGAAATCAAGTTTCTTCTCTAATTTGCCAAGTAAAACTGTAAGTACGCCATTCCATATCAGATAGTAGAATGCGCAGAAGAAGAGTGGCCATATTGCACCTGAGATTCCCTGTGAACCTTTCATGAATGCCTGTCCTGCCCAGATGATCTCCTGAAGTGCGATGATACGGGCAAGTGAAGTATCCTTGACCAGAGTTATGATCTCGTTGGACATTGCCGGAACTATCTTCTTTATCATCTGCAAAAGCTTGACCTTGAAGAATATCTGCTTTGGAGTCATGCCGAGCACGAGTCCGGCCTCCTCCTGTCCTACAGGAATACCCTGAATACCTCCACGGTATATCTCCGAGAAATAGCAGGCATAGTTCACTATGAATGACACTGATGCTGCAACAAATCTTCCGCCTTCGCCACCGCCCCATACCGGATTGTGAAATACAAGTCCCGGAAAATAATATATGATGAGCAGCTGTATCATAAGTGGTGTACCTCTCACTATCCATACGATGAACTTCATAAGATAGCTGAGTGGTTTAAACTTTGACATGGAACCGAGTGCTATAAGAAGTCCAAGCGGAAATGCACCGAGCAATGTCACAAAAAACAATTTTAATGTCTGTAAAAATCCTGTGTTAAGAGCCCCAAGTACAACCGGGAGCTGTTCAAAAAACAAATCCATAATAATTTTTCTCTCTAAGTGATGGTAAAAATACTATTTATATCTTATCAATTACTTTGTAAGTGCAGCCTGTACCTTATATGTCTCAGCACACTTCTCCATTGAGCCGTCAGCCTTGCTGTCTGCAAAGAACTTGTTGAGCTCAGCTACAAGATCTGAGTCCTTTCTGAAACCAACACCGTACTCCTCGCTGTTAAGACCTACAGTGTATGTGAGTTTATCATAGCCTGTTCCCTCACCAACCATAGCTGCTGCCATGAGAGAATCAATGATTGCTGCATCTGATGTTCCAGCTGCAACCTCCATGAGTGCGTCTGCCTGTGCCTTTACCGCTGTATAGTTAAGTCCAAGCGCCTTGGCCTGATCCTCTCCTGCGCTTCCTGCCTCTACAGCAAATGTAAGCTCCTTGATGCTGTCTACTGTCTGATACTTGTCTGCCTTATCATTTGGCACGATAACTACCTGAGCGTTGTTGCAGTATGCGTCTGAACATGCCATTGAGCTTGTAACCTCATCTGTGAGTGTCATTCCATTCCATACACAGTCGATGGTCTTACCGTCAAGCTCCATGATCTTGTTGTCCCAGTCTATCTCCACGAACTCTGCCTTTACGCCAAGGCTCTCTGCAAATGCTGATGCCATATCTGCGTCAAATCCGATCCAGTTTCCTGACTCATCCTTGTAATCCATCGGTGCGAAGTCTGTAACACCTACAACGAGAGTTCCCTTATCCTTTACATACTCCAGGTCGCTCTTTGACTCACTCTTTGATCCGCTGTCAGATCCGCCACATCCAACAAGTGAAAGTCCCATTGCTGCCACTAAGAGCAGTGATAATAACTTTTTCATACTTTTTTCCTCCTAAAATATACTTAAATATACTTGGCAGATGCATGAAACACACTACACAGGGCATCTGCATGATATACAGCCCTATTAGGGCACAACACGGTAACATAGTAACAGTTTATCATAGTAAAGTCAAATCTAAGATTGTGGAAATACCTGTAAATGTATTAAATGTATTATGTAATAATAAGAAAAACCACAGAAGGTCTTACTCTTCTGTGGTTAGGACGCTCACCATCTGGTATTATTTTACATACGCTCTGTCAATATGTATCACACAATAGTAATTTTTATTGTACTCACTAACTTTTTCCTTGATATAGGATATTATCTGTTCTTCTGACATTTGATATCCATGTGGCAAAACCACATCAAAAATCAGATTGGAATGTGTTGAACCCTTTACCATTCTAAAGTCGTGAAACTGAACATTTTCATTTTTTCTGCTATCCTTATTAAGTGATTCTATAATTTCAGTGATCCGCGCTTTCACAGCATTTGTCTCCTCATCGTCATCTACTATCGGATCCATGTGAATGACAGGCTCACAGTTTAATTCTTTTCTGAGAGAGAATTCTATCTGATCGATCAGATCATGCAGTTCAAGAATATCTTCCTTATAAGGAACTTCAGCGTGCAGACTGACCATAAGTCTGCCAGGTCCATAATCATGGACCACAAGATCATGAATACCAAGGATTCTTTTGTCACACCTCACAATCTTCTCGATCTCATCCACAAGCTCTGGTTCCGGTGCCTGACCAAGCAACGGGCTGACCGTATCCTTCATTGCAGTGATGCCAGCTATGAGTATCATCACGCCCACCAAGAACCCGCAATATCCATCTATAGGTATTTTCCAGAAATGAGCAGCAAGTGCAGATGCAAGAACAACCATTGTGGAAAATGTATCAGATAAACTGTCTTTCGCCGTCGCTATCATGGTCGCACTCTCTATCTTTCTGCCAATACTCCTGTTGTAGAAATACATATATATCTTTACTCCAATTGAAACAACGAGTATAACGGCAATTAGACTGCTGAATTTTGGAAGTTCCGGATGTAGGATCTTTCCGATTGAATCTTTAATAAGCTCGTAGGCCATCAATATGATCATGACTGCTACAAATAAGCCTGATATATACTCTATTCTTCCATGTCCAAACGGATGATCCGGGTCCGGTTTTCTGCCTGATAACTTAAAGCCTATCATAGATATAAACGAGCTTCCTGCATCTGATAAATTGTTGAACGCATCCGCCGTGATCGAGATAGCCCCCGAAAGTAATCCAGCAAAGAATTTTCCCAGAAACAATAATACATTCAAAAATATACCAACAGCTCCGCAAAGAACACCATATTTCTCCCTCACCTTGCTATCCTTATAATTATCTGATCTGATCCACAGTTTCGACAATAATGTCACCATATCTTTTGTTCCTCCTAATCTGAATCTCAAAAGTTCTGAAAAAAAGAACCCACAAAAGCGTTGGACTTCTGCGGGTTCTTGATATATCTGAAATAATGAATAATTATCTCTTTGAGAACTGTGGAGCACGACGAGCGGCTTTGAGACCGTACTTCTTTCTCTCCTTCATTCTTGGATCTCTTGTAAGGTATCCAGCCTTCTTAAGGATTGGTCTGTACTCAGCATCAACCTCAAGGAGTGCTCTTGAAATACCATGTCTGATAGCTCCAGCCTGACCTGTGAAACCACCACCACATACGTTAACGAGTACATCGTACTTACCCTCTGTGCCTGTAGCAACAAGTGGCTGCTTTACGATAACCTTGAGTGTATCAAGACCAAAGTACTCATCCATATCCTTCTTGTTTATAACGATCTTACCAGTACCTGGAGTGATGTAAACTCTGGCGATACTGCTTTTTCTTCTTCCTGTTCCATAGAACTTTGTTGTCTTAGCCATCTGTTAATCTCCTCCTTCTTAGTACTTAATCTCTAATACTTCTGGCTTCTGTGCCTGATGCTTGTGATCTGCACCAGCGTATACGTGAAGCTTTGTGATCATCTCTCTGCCAAGTGGTCCCTTTGGAAGCATTCCCTTAACTGCAAGGTAGATAACATCCTCTGGCTTCT
>USSH01000084.1 GCA_900557435.1 uncultured Coprococcus sp.
GTCCCCCCCGGTATCGTTGCTTTAAGCCTGATCTCCCCATGTTTTAGGATCTCCAACACTCCATTTTTTATTGTGGCAACAGGATTTTGAGGATCAGCACCATCGATACTCCAGTTTATATTCTGTTTTGATGCATATGATGGAGTCACCTCATATAGCTCATCAAGATTATATGAACCTATGGTCCATTCACTCTCCAAAAGCTTAATGTCCGTCACACCATAGAACACCGGATCCCATTCTACCGTTTTATCCTTATCGAGATTCACTGTCTTATCTTCATAGGTAGATCCACCAATACTCACCGAGATTTCCTGATTGCCATGGAGTGTCGTTGCCGCTTTCAATGTACCTGTAGCCTTTCCATCTGCAATATCCATGGACATTGTTCCTATATATGCACCATTCCCCTGTCCTATAAAAACTTTGGCCTGTTTAGTTCCATCCTTGAGTTTTGCATCATGTATAGTAATGCTCAGATCATAATGGTGCATGATGTGATCCTGATTTATATTTGTCGCAGGATTTATGCTGCCACTTACGTCCACCGTTCCTCCTGTCACTGACACACTTCCTGTTTTAGTGCCAACATCATACTTTATTTCTCCATATCCAAGATTTCCATTGGCAGTAACGGTTCCGCCTATTATAGATATATCACCACTACTACAATTGCCATCATAACCGGTATAAAGTCCACCACCGATTCCGGCTCCTCCCGTAGAGCCTGTACCTGTTACATTTCCACCCGTGATCAGAATAGATTCAACCCATCCGCAGAAACCACCACCGATTCCTGCAGAATACACACCGCCTGAAGCGGTCACTGTGCCACCGTGTATCTCTATCCTTCCTGTTTTGCTATGTCCGGATCCGCCTATTCCTGCTGCCGATTCCTCTATTCTACCATACCATTTGTAGGTTCCTCCTATAGCCTCTATCGTGCCTCCGCGGATGATTATATTTCCTACACCCTGCACTTTGCCATCGTTATTGCTATATCGCCCTGTGCACCTGGCTCCTATTCCTGCTGCACCTCCATAAAAGCTTCCACCGACAGCCTTCAGGCTTCCTGTACTTTTGCTGGTTATATTGAGCGTGCTCCCCGACTCCACACATATTCCTGCTCCGCCGGTCGCCCCAAGCAATGTATTGCTTCCCTCAAGTGTAAGATTGAGAGTTGCATTGTTTGTCAGGACTATCGCCGAGTAATAGCAGTCATTTGGGTTTCCGTCATCCTGCGTATTCATATCTATGGTGACATCTCTTATCGTAAGATTGACGGTGGTACCACTTATTACCAGCCCCTTATTACATGCCTGAATATTGTCAGAAGTTTCAAATTTACCCGTAAGGATTGCGTTATTGTAATTGCCTGCATTTCCCGCATTCACAGTAAAACAATAGCCCTTTCCAGTTGCAAATTTGAGTGGAAGTTTATTAAGATCTATTACCTGACCAGCCTTACCACTCTTAGTTTTTGCCTTGGCTTTAGCCTTACCAGCAATATGAGCATCGCTGTCTGTTGCCACATTATCAATATCACTCTCATAATTTTTATTTTCTGTCTGTGCCTGTACAGATACGCCTCCGCTCAGTACAGATCCCGCCATAACTCCGGCCATTATAATTGCAAGAAACCGTTTTCTCTCCCGTTTGAACGCTCTTCGCCCACTTTCTCTCAATTTTCTCATTCACTGTTCCTCCTGATTCTTCACATTTATTACGCCATCTGACATCGTCATATTTTTCACGAACATCATTCAGCCCCTGATGACTTAATTATAATTTATGCATAATATTTTCCAATGGAATTGGCACGAAACACCGCGAAATAGCACGAACGGTATCTTTATATCGTAGAATTTACCGGCATACAGCAGTATAATCATTGTGGGGTATCAGATATGCATACAAGTGCCAGCAATATCTGGTGTTCTATGCCGGCATATCACCCAAGCAAAATACAGATCACATGAGGAGCAAAGCTATGAATATTGCTATCGTTGACGACATCGCTGAGGAGAGAACTGTTCTGCGGAACCGGCTGGTCAACCAGTTTAACCGCCGCAGCACACAGATAGATATATATGAATACGCAAATGGAGAGGATTTTCTCAGCAATTTCAGAAATAAGAATATCGCAATTGTATTTCTGGATATTTATATGTCTGGTGCAAATGGAATAGAGATTGCAAAAAAACTTCGAAACTTCGACAAAGAATGTCTCATCGTATTCACAACCACATCTACTGACCATGCACTTGAAGGATTTCAAGTACGTGCCACGCACTATCTTGTAAAACCTTACACTGAGGAAGATATAGGCTGTCTGGTCGATGAAGTTCTTGCAAGGCTTCCAAAACAGGATAAATACATATGTATAAATGTAAACCGCTGTGACATACGCTTGCGTTATAAAGAAATAATCTATGCCGAGCACTACTCCCATATGATACATATCCATACCACTATGGATAAGGATCTTGTCACCAGGCAGTCATTTGGCAATTTCAGCGCTCTCCTTGAAGACAATCGTTTCTTCATATGCAGCCGCGGTGTTGTGGTAAATCTTGAACATGCCATCGACTTCAAGACTTCAACTTTCATAATGGATAACGGCAGCGTGGTGACGGTCAGCCGTGATCTGATAAAGCCAGCGAAACAGGCCTTCATGGAATATCTGCTTGAAAATACACGCACGGCTTTCTAGCACACAACATAAACAGGGAGAGAATTATACCGATAAACGAAAAGGAAGGATGAGAATAAATTATGCTTGATACGCTTAAACCAACTCTTGAAATAACAGTAATAATACCCGGGATCATACTTGCATATTTTCCTGTCAGGACATGCCTGAGAACATCGTTATTTAAACTTCTGGGCTGGATACTTCCACTATTCATATGCCTTTCACTTGCGGGCGGGGCATTATGCCGACACTTCTGCATATCCACCGCTCCTGTTATGACTGTTCTGATATTGACCGCATATATAATATATGCCGGCTCCCTAAAAATGTCGTTGTGGAAATCCGGCAGTGTTACACTGTCCATATGTGCGGTATTAGCGTGTGTGAACAGCCTGTCCAGAGCGATAAATGCAATCATAACTGCCGACAGTACCGGTAACAAGGAAACTATCCTGTGGTTCAGTATAGGGGCCGGTATAGTTTATAACCTTATATGCTGGATATTCACCATTCTGGCATATTATCCAGCCTCACATGCAGCACGGCATATGATCGATGATGAAAATTTTGCACAGACATGGTATGTGTTCTGGATCCTGCCGCTGATTTTTATTGTCCTCAACATATTTATGGTTCCCCAGTACCGAAGCACGCTTTATACAGGTCGTATTCTAAAAGGATACATAGTAATAAGCCTCACTCTGCTCGCCCTGCTTGTACTGTTCTATGCCATGTTTCTTATGCTGGCCAACAATCTCAACAAAAACGCAAAGCTGCTACAGGAGAATCACTTTCTGTCTATGCAGCAGGAACGATATGACAGTCTGAAGTCTTCTATTGAAGAAGCTCGTCAGGCCAGGCATGATATGAGACACTACTTCAACCAATTAGCAGCTTTGGCTGAAAATGGAGATATGGACGGTATAAAATCATACCTGTCAAGGGCTGTGAGCAGGATCCCTAATCTGGATAAGAGTTTCTGTGAAAACAGGGCGGCTGACAGTGTACTCGGATACTACTATGCTATAGCAGAACAGTATAATATTCCTTTTCTGGCCGCCATTGATCTCCCTGAACAGATTTCCGTTGATGAGATCGACATGTGCCTTGTACTCTCAAATCTTCTGGAAAACGCTATAGAAGCAAGCCTCAGGGTCACCGAACAGGATCGGCACATAAAAGTTGAAACACACGTACATGCTGATCACCTGGTTCTTATTCACATTGAAAATGCATATAATGGTAAAATATGGGAGAAAAATGGAGTGTTTCAATCCGCCAAACGAAAAGGAAATGGCGTAGGGATCCAATCCATACGCCATATTTCCGACAAAACCGGCGGAGCCAGTTCATTTACATATAAAGATGGCATTTTTACAGCCAAGGTCATGATTCGTGGTTAGTTTTTGAAACATGGAAATAGAATATGACATTCAGCACGATACCTGCGCATGTTGCTATCGGCGCTGCAAGTCCTATATTTGTAAGGCTCGCATCCGGCTGTATACTCATGTAATAGGCAAGAGGCAGTCTAACGAGCAATGTCTGGATAAGTCCCTGTATCATGACCCACAGTGACTTCTCATGTCCATTGAAATAACCTATCATGCTGAACAACACCGCGGTGAGTATAGTCTCAGGTGCAAAGCCCCTCAGGTACTCGAAGCCCCTCTGGATAACAGCCGCGTCAGTGGTAAAGATTGATGTCAGTTTGTCACCAAAGAACCACACGCCAATGAATACCACCACGCCGACAGAAAGTCCTATGCCCATACCGGTAAGCATCGCTTTTCTCGCTCTGTCCTCTTTTCCAGCTCCAACATTCTGCGATACAAATGAAGCCATGGACTGCATAAGCGAGCTTGGTACCAGCATGGCAAAGCTGACTATCTTGCAGGCAACGCCATATCCTGATGATGCCTCCAGGCCAAGTCTGTTGATAAATGCACACAGCGCTAGAAATGACATCTGCGTGAGAAATTCCTGCATCGCCAGCGGAAGTCCAACTGAGAGCAATCTTCTGCACTGTCTGTTTAATCTGAAATCTTTTCTTGATATCTTAAATGGAAGCTTTTTCTTCTTCAGAATCACAAGCGCAAGGACAACACTGACCGCCTGGGCAACCACTGTTGCTATGGCTGCACCCGCAGCGTCAAGATGACATCCCGCAACCAGGATAAGGTCACCGATAACATTTACTATACATGCCACAAACACAAATATAAGAGGTGATTTGCTGTCTCCAAAACCTCTGAATATCGCGGTGAGCACATTGTATGCCATAATGAAAAATATTCCGCCTCCGCATATCCTCACGTACGATGATGTAAGAGTGACCGCCTCAGTCGGTGCCTGCATCAACACAGACAAAGGTCTTGCAAACGTCACCATGACAACTGCCAGCACCACCGCAAGTATTGCAAATATGGTCGTGGCGCCTCCAAGAAGCTCTCCTATCTGATCCGTGTTCTTCTCGCCTATATATCTGGCAATAAGCACTGTGACACCCATAGCAAGTGCTGTTATCACAAATGTAACCAGATTGAGCACCTGGCTGCCCGTTGATACGGCTGAAAGTCCCGCCGTCGAACCGAATCTTCCAACCACCAGCAGATCAACCGCACCGTATGCAGCCTGAAGTATCAGCGCTCCAAGAATTGGTCCCATGAATGGGAGCATTTTTCTAATTATACTTCCCTGTGTAAAATCTGTTTTATCCTGTACACTCATCTTTTGTCTCAGCTCCTTTTGCTCATAACTTCATACAGCTTTTCAATAAGCTCTATCATTATGTCTGCACTCTCATCTGTGATATCTCCCAGCGCACTGCCCAGATCACTAAAATATTCATCCACATATTTGTCTACCAGCTCTCTGCCAGACTGGGTACTTCTGATATACACATATCTTCCATCAGCCTCGGAAGTTTTTTTCTCCACGAAACCTAACCGTTCCATATCCTTGACGGTCTTTGTGACTCCGGGTCTTGGAAGTCCTAGTTCATCACTGATATCACTGACCTTCACCTCAGTCTCAGACCTCTCAAGTCTCGTTAGCACATCCAGATAATGTATATGAGTCGGTGTGACTCCATTTGGCAGTTTTGGCATCATATCCCTGACTCTCTTTGCCTGATAGCAGGCATCCATAACCTGTTTTATTTTTTCCTTTGTCATAGCGCTCCTTTCCCGCGATATAGCAGTTGCCAATATTCTCATAATTTACCATTACTTGTTACCTATAATAATTACTCAAAGTAATTATTATAGGTAAGTATATTTATATTCTCTCCGTTTGTCAAGTTTCAGATCTAACACAGCTTTTGACTCATGTGCAAACATGCCACTTTGAAAATTGTCCATAAAAATACCCTCATTACTGATTGTCCAGTAACGAGGGTACATATCGTTTCATACAGGTTATGCAATATTGACTTAATTATAAAAACTACTTAAGACCAGACTCGATAGAATCTCTGCCAAGTCTCCTCATTCCTCCGCGTCTGGACGCTTTACCAAAGCTCTCGTCGAACTCTTTCTGCTCATCCTTATCTAGATTGGAATTGATAAATATTAGAAATATGCCCATTACTATTCCTACCAGCGCAAATAAAAAGAACCATATAAACTGATACCATCTGTCGCCATCAAAAATACTTTTTATACCTACCGGAATCAATGTCACACCAAATAATATGTACAGGTATTTAGCAATATTTGTTTTTGGCACAAGCGCACAGAACACAAACAATCCCAAAAGGCTTCCAACAGCCAATATCTCATCTATAAACATAATCTTTTCCATCATATTCTCTTCACCCTTTCCCCAGCCAATTTCCCTATTCCTATAACCGCTTCGATCAATACCACCGCCACAAATGGTATTCCTGCAAGCGTTATGGCGAACATCATGTATTCGATTCCATTCAGAAAATGCTCCCATCCTCCTGTAGCCTGCGGCACTATCCACATTTCATTGGTAACCAGAACACCGATCAGGAATCCCAGTATCAATCCACAGATCATCCACGCCGCACAGATTATGGCGACATCTTTCAGCCGTACAATCTGATTATCGTATATCCATTTTCTGAATATAATATACAGAATCACGCATACCAGGGGCACAGCAAATACAATGACCAGATTGTAACTATCATTATATGTTTCTTCCATGTAATCAGACAGCGTCATAATGCTCCAGCATATGAGCTGTGCTATCAGACACAGTAATATTTTCTTCTTCATAAGCCCAACGCCCCATTACTATAAGCACCAAACTGCCAGTCCCACCAGCACCTGCAGCACACCGGACAGCAGCATCACCCACACCGGATTAAGTTTGAATTTTCTGAGCAGAACAACACTCACTGCAAATATCACCACAAGATTCCACTTTGTTCCAGCGAGACTTATCATGTCGATACTCGTCCAGACCGCTGTAACAAATATCGAAACTCCCGCTGACGCAATCATAGCCACGACCGCAGGTCTTACTCCCCCAAGCAATTCCTGAAGTACATCCTGCTTTCTGTATTTCAGGTACAACCTTACTATAACAGTAACTATGACACATGAGGGAAGTATACACCCAAGCGTGGCAACCGCAGCACCAGCATATCCCGCCACTCGAAGCCCCACAAATGTCGCCGAGTTGACTGCTATAGGTCCCGGTGTCATCTGGGATATAGTGATCAGATCTGTGAACTCTGACATGGTCATCCACCCATGTACCTTCACTATCTGTCCCTGTATTAGCGGCATGGCGGCATAACCTCCTCCGAAACTGAAGAGTCCTATCTGGAAGAAACTTAGGAATAACTGCAAATAGATCATTATTCCATCCCCCCTTTGCCTGGGCGTTTTTCAGTTTTTCCGTCAGAAGTATCCTCTGTCTTTTTATGCCCACGCCCTCTTTTTTTCTCCAGCTGTCCTCTGCAAACGCCGACAAGTCCACAGACAATTACTATGCACACGACATTTATCTCCAATATGTATGATGCAACAAATGCAGCTATCATGATCAATACCCCCAGATCATCCCTCTGCTTTACTATGTCTGCTCCCATATCATATGTGACCGATGCTATGACCGCAGCAACTCCAGCCTGCATTCCCTCCAGCATCTGACTGATCACCCAGTTGGCCCTGAACGCGCTGTAACAGTAAGATATGATGGATATGATAACAAATGGCGGAATGATCGTTCCGACTATAGCCACCAGTGCCCCTGCCATACCGCACAATTTGTATCCCACTGCTATCGATCCATTTACTGCGATAGGCCCAGGCGACGACTGGGCTATAGCCACAAGATCAAGCATCTCATCCTGTTCTATCCAATGTTTTTCATCAACAAACTTTTTCTTCATAAGCGAAACGATGACATAGCCACCCCCGAAGGTAAATACACTCAGATATAATGTTGTTATGAATATCTTTAAAAGGGTCCTGCCCTTTCTTTTTTCTTTTTCCATAATAATCCCTAGGGGACGTTCCTTTTGTCACGAAGAGCGTCCCTCTGTCCCACTTTAGATATATATTCCTATCAAGTCTAAATATTTTTGCAACTAACATCTGCAATTTGCTGCATCATACTTTTTATATCATCTTCTGTCACAGCCATTGCACGTATGTTCGTTCAAGACATGTTGACAACTCTACTCATTTTATTGCCCCATATCGAGTTTTCACCTTTCGCATGACAGGGGGACACTCTCCGGTACAAAAGGAACGTCCCTGATACATTCTATCATATACTTCTACAAAGCGCTTTACTTCTTTTCAAAATATAGTATAATAGTTTACATGTTTTGATTTTCTTAGACGATTGTTAAGCTATCGTATCTAATCAAATCTTTTTCCATATGAATGATATTATATGAATCATGTTATACGAAACCCATAGTCATTTCAAATTTTCAACAATTACTTCTTTATATTTGTAACTGCTTTTTATGTTTTTCGTAGTTGGTTTTTGATGGCTGTGTTTTTGATGACCGTGTTTTCATGAATCATATTTTAACATTTATTTTTTCCACACTGTACACATCACATTTTATCACTTTGGAGGAGGTCCTTTTATGCCAAGAAAACCAAGAGCTGTATCTGAATCAAACATTTACCACGTTGTAATTCGTGGAGCAGACCGGCAGCAAATATTTGA
>USSH01000085.1 GCA_900557435.1 uncultured Coprococcus sp.
TCCAAATATATTTTCATCCAGATTATACCATCCCCCTACGGGGACGGAGGTACCTGTCCCCTCCGTCCCCGCCTTCATTTGTGGGATGCGGAGTCGCCGGTTATATTGAGCAGATAAGTGCCGTCTTGCACGCATTTGACTAAAATTTTACACGGCGCTGATAGTGGGCAGGTGTGAAAATGTTTTATAGTAAATCAAATAACAGTTGATCTGGACGGGATAAAGGAGAAATCACGGATGAAAAAGGAACACGGGGACAGAGTGGCTCGTGCACTTGAATTTGCAAATGAATCAGCTGAGTATCATGTCAGGAACTATGCGGATGGGACGCTTATGCCCGGAGATGCATATGCTGATCTGCCGATAGATGAGAGAGACCGAATGTATCTTGGACCGGATGCCGGAGCGCCCAACATGTATTCCAGAATATACCGCAGTCAGAGAGAGAAAGAGATGCGGGAGCAGGGCATGACAAATGAGCAGATAAAGCTGAGATGGGAAGCGCTTGATGCCATGTGGCACCGGGAGATAGAGGAGAGGCTCTACGGGGAAGCCAGACAGAATGACCGGTCAGATGATGTGATATCAAGATACGAGAATGAAGGATTGCCTGGTGATTTTCAGAGAAAGAGCGATCAGGCGGATGCGAAGAGAAGGGCAAAATGGCTAGGGATACGAATAGTGCTCATAACCATAGTAGTGGCGCTCATGGCGTTCACGATACTTAACGAGGCCGGGCTGATAGACGGCATGAGTATAACTGAGCAGATATTTGACAGTATAGAGCAGATATTTGGCGGTATGGACAGCATATCGTCAGGCAGTGCGGGAACTGGTGTTGGAACAGATTCAGAAAATCCCGGCGGACTGGTGGTCGTATACGGGGTAGTTATCTTCCTTATATTCAGATGGGTGAATAAGAGTAAAAAGAAAAAGGTGGATATTCCAAATTCCGGTTTGATATACACGGAGTTGATCCCACAGATTATCAGGAGACGTTATGGAGAGGACAGCGTATATAGTCATCAGAGAGGACTTCCTTCGGATCAGATGAGGAGACTGAACTGTTTCGGTGGCAGACCGTTTACACTGGATGGACAGCCTTTGCCGATTACCGGTCGTGACATGGTGGAGGGAACATACAGAGGTGTCCATTTCAGGTGCAGTTATGAGTACATGGAGTACGAGTATTATTACGAGGACAGCGATGGTGACAGAGAGAAAAAGATCGACAAATTATTTGGCGGGCTGGTTGTTGAGATACCATATAGAAAGACTTCATCGGATTTGCTGGGAGTCATGGGAAACTCCGAACTGGCGATGAAGAATATATTGAAGTGTGGTCCGGGGCGTGGCGCAGAGGGAAGAATAGAAAAGACAGAAAACGAGAACTTTAATCTGCTGTTCACTATAAACTGCAATGATGAGGAGAATATATTTTATATGCTTACTCCGGATGTTATGGAGAGGCTGGCGGCACTTTATCCAAAGGAGAAGTCGGCTCTCCATGTGACATTCGATGGGGACAGATTGTACATGTGTATAAGCAGGAGTGATAAATACATGGTATTTGACGAGGAGAAAAATATAAAAAGTATGAGTGATGTGGAGGCTTATCTGGACAAATACCTGCGCATGCTGCAGGAGACGCTGGATGCGGCTCTGTTACTATAGAAGAGAAATTGCGAAAACGAGCAAAAGTACACGGAGGGAAATGTATGTTTACAATATTATTTAGCAAAGGTGTGTTTGTATTTTGTGTGTTGGTGGTAATAGTTTTGATACTTTTATCGTATGTGATAAAGACTGCAAATGCGCTGAAAGCATCGGAAAATAAGGTGAGAGAGCTGGATTCAGATGTGGATATTGCTCTTGCAAAGAGATATGATCTGCTCACAAAACAGTATGCGATTGTAAAGTCGTATATGTCGTATGAGAGCGAGAATTTGATAACAGCGATAAAGCTCAGAAAAGGCATGACACCTGATGAAAAGACAGGAGTGGAGAAACTTATGAAAAATGCCTCGGATCAGATAAATGCAGTTGTGGAGGCATATCCGGAATTGGCGGCGGGCAAGAATATAGAGGTTCTTCAGAACAGCTGTACAAATGCGGAGGAGCACATCCAGGCGGCAAGAAGACTATACAATGCAGGTGTGACAAACTACAACAATCTGTGTAGTCAATTTCCTTCTTCGGTGGTTGCAGCCATCACGGGTCACAATATGGTGGAGTATTTCAAGACTGATGGGGATAAGAAATCAGATGTGATATTTTAGCAGGAAATTCAGATGTTTTTGTGCATAAAAAAATCGGTGCGACGGGATTCGAACCCACGACCTCTTCGTCCCGAACGAAGCGCTCTACCAAGCTGAGCCACGCACCGATTGTGTTATATTAACACTGCCATAATAGTATAAGAACATTCTGAAAAAAATGCAAGGAGTTTTCTAAATAAATTGTCAAGAAATTTTTGGTTCTAGGAATTTCTGTCCCTAGAAAATTTTAACTCTGGAAATTTTCACCCTAGAAATTTTTACTCCCAGAAATTGGCCCCCCCATAAATCTTCGTGGCAATCTATATTCAGAATATTCGAAAAGCTCTTTTATGAAACAGAAAATCTATCAATGGCAGATAATTATCCATTTTGAGGTGGCCATAGATACAATTTATATAATATTTAGATTTGTTACAGTGGAAATTTATATGTGTATGGCAGAGTAATAACCAGAAGGTAGTTGATATGAGGATAAGGTGCAGGTGGTGATGGACAGAATGAAAGCCGCCTGAAATAGAAGGAGACGATAGATCATGAAGATACTTATTACTACGGACTGGTATGAACCTGTTATAAATGGAGTTGTGACATCGGTTGTCAATCTGTCAAATGAACTTAAGAAAAGAGGACATGATGTGAAAATACTCACCCTGTCCAGAAATCATCATACATATGCAGAAGGGGATGTGATATATGCTGCATCGATAGGTGCCGGAAAGATATATCCTGAGGCAAGACTTAAGATTCCTGTCATTAAGGCGGTCATAGACAAACTCATAGAATGGAAACCAGATGTCATACATTCCCAGTGTGAGTTCTCAACCTTCTTCATGGCGAAGAAGATCGCTGATGAGACAAATTCGCCGATAGTGCACACATATCACACGGTATACGAGGAATACACTCATTACTTTTCGCCAAATGCAGCGTGGGGGCGCAAAGTTGTGCAGAAACTTACCAGGATGTTATCAGCTAGGGTGGATGCAATGATAGCACCTAGCAGGAAGATAGAGGATGTGCTTGAAAAGTATGATGTATTATGTCCTGTTGAGGTGATCCCATCTGGAATCGACACGGATAAATTCGGGAAATACATTGGAACGGACAGCAGATACAGGATCAGGCAGCAGTATGGACTCACCGATGACCAGACAGTTCTCCTCTATGTGGGCAGACTTGCGAAGGAGAAGAATACCCTTGAGATACTCAGATGCCAGAAGAGAGTGCGCAGGTACGGTACAACCCTCATGATAGTTGGAGACGGACCATACAGGGCAGAGATAGAGTCGCAGGTAAATGAGCTTGGAATCTCCGACAGCGTGATATTTACGGGTATGATAGAGCCTGATAAGGTGGCTGAGTATTATCAGGTTGGTGACTTTTTCGTAAGTGCATCCACAAGTGAGACACAGGGACTTACTTATGTAGAGGCTCTGGCAGCTGGAATACCACTTCTGTGCAGAGAGGATCCGTGCCTTGCAGATGTGGTTGATCCGGGAAAGAATGGCTGGGAATTTACTGATGAGGAAACATTTGAAAATGCGTTGGTGAAGTGGCTTGATATGAGTTCAGATTCAAGGCAGCAGCTCAGACGAAATGCAGCGCAGTCGGCAGACAAATTTTCCACAAGAACATTTGCAGACAGGGTGGAGAAGCTTTATATGAATGTGTGCGAGCTCAGAGAGCTGGTGCTTAAGGTTTGCTAGAGCGAAATACGCTCAAATGACCTGTCCTGCGGAGATTGCTTGATGAACAGATTCTTTAAAGGGTGATAGACGGATTGGTACACTAAAAGTCTTCATCCTGTGTGGCGTGTTTGATGAACAGATTCCTTAAAGGAGTGAGGAGCCCTTGCTCTTATAAGGAATTTTTTTGTTGATAAAACCCTGGTATTTGCCCATAGAACCATTCAAAGCGTTTGGGGAATTCGTTGAATTGTGCTGTTACTCATGTTTTACACGTTTTATAGGATTTTTAGTTCCGCTGATTTTCCAATATCTGATTTTCCAATATCTGATTTTCCAATACCTGATTTTCCAATATCTGATTTTCTAATACTATTTTCCAATAAATGAACAAAAGAGATCTAAAGATACAAAATTATCCTAAAACAGCAAAAAAATGGTGATTCAGGATAAAATCTAGAGAAATTATCCTGAAATTGCCAATAACGCTGTGTTCAGGATAATTTTGTACTTTTAAGGCAAAAAATAGCGTATTTGGGACAAACCAGCAAACAGCGCCATCAGGTCACGGGGATAAAACGACAAATAAAACCCAAACAGCGCCATCAGGTCACGGGGATAAAACGACAAATAAAAACCAAACAGCGCCATCAGATCACGGGGATAAACCGACAAATAAAACCCAAACAGCGCCATCAGGTCACGGGCATAAACCAGCAAACAGACCCCATCAAGGCATGAGGAAATCAGGCAAACCACAGGTTAAAATGACTACCACGTGATTTAACAAAATATATTATTTCAAAAAATCTGTTGACAACACTATAATACTAGTGTACTATCTAACTAGTACAGAGGTACAGATACACGGAAATAGGTAGTATATCTCTGATATGTTCCGTAAGAGCAATACCAAGGAGGAGGTGTGTGATGGAATTTAAGACAAATATACCCATATATCTTCAGGTTATAGATGATATAAAGCAGAAGATCATAGCGGGCACACTGCCTTTGGGATCTAAGCTTCCGTCATCAAGAGAACTTGCCATAGAATACCAGATAAATCCGAATACTGCAGCGAGGATTTATAGCGAGATGGAGTCGATGGGGTTGTCCTATACCAGACGTGGAATAGGAACATTTGTGACGGAGGATGACAAGGTCATAGACGACCTGAAAAAGGAGAGAATAGAGGAAATCATACAGAGCTTTGATGAACAGCTCACCGGTATGGGATTTTCACAGGATGAGATCCTTGAGCTGCTAAAAGAACACTTTGGGAAGTAAATAAAAAGACGAGGAGATAGAAAGTAAATAAGAAAGTAACAAGAAAGAAATATGAAATAAGAAGAAAATAAGGAATAAAAAAGAAGGGAAATGATACAATGTTAAAATGCGAACATCTGGTTAAGAAATATATCACGACCACAGCGATATCCGACCTGTCACTGGAGATTGAGCCGGGACACATATATGCGCTGCTCGGTCCAAATGGAAGTGGAAAATCAACACTTATGAAGATCATAGCCGGCCTGGTCAAGCCGGATTCAGGAACTATCACAATAGATGGAGTGTCTATGACATACAGGTCAAAGAAAGACATAGCGTATATGCCGACGGAGGCCTTCTTCTTCGGATATATGAATTGTAAAGACATAGGAAAGTATTACAAAGATTTCTTTGATGACTTTGACTATGACAAATACATGGGACTGCTTGCTGAGATGGAGCTGAATCCGGACCAAAAGGCAAAGAGTATGTCCTCCGGAATGCTGGCAAAGCTTAAGATAGCGGTTACACTGTCCAGAGACAGCAGGATCGCCATGCTGGACGAGCCGCTCAACGGAATAGATATCATAGCGAGGGAGAAGATCATAAGCACAATAGTTAGGAATATATCGGATGACACAGCAGTGATCATGTCCAGCCACCTTGTGGATGAGCTTGAGAGAATCGTGGATCACGCATTCTTTATCAAGAATGGCACCTGTGTGCTCCAGGGAGATGCAGAGGAACTGCGAGTGAGCAGGGGCAAGTCGATAGTTGATATGTATAAGGAAATATATGCATAAAACAAATGACAGATAATGAGTTTTAAGATACTACGGCAATTGCAGGATGATGATTTCGAGGCTGCGGTTGTTGGTTGAAATTTGTTGATGAAGGAGAGATAGATATTATGTTAAAAATGATGAAATATGAATACAGACGTGGATTATTTCCACTTCTGGTGGTTATAACGGCTCTTGCGGCAGCAGAATTGCTGTTCCTGATTGGAATATTTGCAGAAAAAAATCTGTTAGCAGGACTTGGTATCACATTCCTTATGTTGGGAGGCTTCGCTTCGTTTATGTTCGTTCTGATATATGGTGTGATAATCTACAGTCAGGATCTGAAGAACAAGACCGGGTATATGGTGTTTATGACGCCAATCTCAAATTACAAGATTATCGGTGCAAAGCTGCTTTCAATCCTGCTCACCGGCGTGACACTCGTAGCCTTTCTTGGGTTGCTTATAGTTGTTGATTATAACCTGCTGAAGTCACATAACGGCGGTGTAGCTAGTGCTGAGTTTGTGCTGGATGAGATTCTGGGAACAAGAGGATCGTCAATAGGAAGTGTCATTGCAAATGCTGTAGGGCTTATAGCAATAGCACTTATTCAATTCTATACAATGATCACCATAGCGTACCTCGCAGTGTCACTGTCTTCCACAGTGCTCCAGAACAAGAAGATAAAGGGCGTTGTCAGCTTTATACTTTTTGTGGCTCTTTATGCGCTGATGAGCTACATAGCATACAAGATTCCGCACCTTGGGAAGAACGTGCAGGTGGAGACTATGCTTGACGCGATGTATAAGAACATACCGCAGCTTATTCTCTATGTTATTTGCATGATCGGCAGTTATATAGGAAGTGCGACACTGCTGTCTAAGAAGATCAGCTTATAATGTAATGAGAGGAATGCATTAAGATGGCAGTAGATATGAGGAATGGTGATGTGATGAAATATTTTAGATACCTGGTTACAGGAGCCTGCACAGGAGTCATAGTAGTGCTCCTTGTACCTGTGGCTGTGTGTGGGATCTGTGCATATGGTGTGTGGCGGCTGCTCAATATGGTAACAGGCGGAAATAAAGAGTCACGCAGGACGATGATAAAGCAGAATTTATAAATGTATATTTTTAATCAACAAGATAACCCGGAGTGAGAAAATGTCTCACTCCGGGTTATTGACGTTCGGGGAGGAATCCTGTAGTATTTTCACTAGAGTTAGACAAGGCTAACCAAACCTATTTGTCACAAGGAGGTTTTGTATGAGTGAAAATACATGGGAGATCATGAAAGGTATGGAGTTTGGTGACGTGGAACTTCAGATGGCACTTCAGTGTGCACCGGTGATAACGGGCGTCAAGGTGTCAAATCTTCTGAATATAGAACTCAGCGGATATCGTCAGATGGTGGAGATACTGAAGGACAGTGATATATGTATGTACACACTGGGAGCAACCTGTGGCAGGGTAAATGTATTTATCTACAATGCGGCAAAGCTCAGGGCATTTGTCCAGAGGGATGATGTGCAAAGACTTATGTCTGAGTTGGGATATGAGGACATGGATCTACCTGAGATACTTGCGGTGTTTCGTGAAAAATACCAGCAGTACTTAAAGAGCAGAGGAAGATTCACTTCGAAACAACCGGCACAGACAGATCAGGCTTGTGGCGATGGAGCTCTTGGCAAGGAGTGGTTTCCGCACGAGATGGGCTTGTTGCTGGGATATCCGCCAGAGGATGTGGAGGGTTTTATTCGGCAGAGTGGCAGAAATGCACTTTGTTCCGGTTACTGGAAGGTATATGAGGATGCTGAATCAAAGCGGAGAACATTTCATATATTTGAATGTGCGGAAGAGAGACTTATCCAATTTCTTTCAAATGGACTGCATATGAGAGACATCATGGGGATGTACACGTCGAGCAGAAACGCCGCGTAGGATTCAGCTGATACAGGCATAGTATCCATATAGTGAGATCTTAATTATGCAGAGCACATTGAACGAAATATATGGAAAGATGTAGATAAACACAGTTTACAGGAATGTATAGAGTAAATCTCTATAACATATAATTTCATAAGGAGGGGCCCACGCAAGTGGGAGGAATCCTTGTGAAGTACGCAGACGCCGCGCGGAGCGCATATAAATGCGTCTGCTCAATATAATTTCATAAGGAGGATCAACATGAGCAAAATTAATATTGTATTCTGGACACAGGGCGGAAATACACAGATGATGGCAGAGGCTATCGCAGACGGCGTGAGAGAGGCCGGAAAGGAAGCGGAGGTAGTATTCGTAAGCAGCATCACACCAGATGCTCTCAAGGATGAGCCGGTATTTGCACTTGGATGTCCGGCTATGGGAGCTGAGGTTCTTGAGGAGGCTGAGATGGAGCCGTTTGTTGCTGAGGTAGAGGAATTTGCAGCAGGCAAGAAGATCGCACTCTTCGGTTCATACGGCTGGGGAGATGGCGAATGGATGCGCGACTGGGAGGCGAGAATGCAGTCAGCAGGCGCAGAGCTCGTGGGCGGAGCCGGACTTATGTGTCATGAGACACCTGACGCAGAAGGTCTTGAAGAGTGTAAGGAGCTTGGACGCCAGCTGGCAAATGCATAATTGACGGACGGCACACAGATAAAGAAATAACCATATATATGCAGTCACGTTTGGCAACTGTCGCTTCAACTTGCTTCTTATCTGCACGCATCTCCGACCGCGATAAGGACGTTGCGGATCTCCTATGCGGCAAGAAGCGTTGAAGCTCGGTTGCCGTCACTACCGACTGGCATATATATGGTTTTTTTTAATCGGCGTGCCTGGTCGTGGGGATAT
>USSH01000086.1 GCA_900557435.1 uncultured Coprococcus sp.
AAGAGCGAGGTGTCGTCAGAGCTCAGGACGATAAGTGGTGAGTCAGGTGGAAATGTCACCACTGAGACTACGACAAAGACCACTACCACAGAGAAGACAACAAAGAATCCTTCATCTGGATCCAGCACGGGTTCGACAGGATCAACAACAGGTTCATCAACAGAAAAGACTACAGAGTCTTCTACGGAAACTCAGGTTATACCAGTCAAAGGTATCACATTTGACAAAACGGCACTTACGATGAAGGTAGGTGAGAGTGGACAGATAAAAGCCACAGTCACGCCGGCGGATGCGACAGACAGCTCACTCGTGTGGACAAGCTCTGACAGGACAAAGGTATCGGTTCAGAATGGCAAGATAACGGCACTTACAGCCGGAACGGCTACTATCACTGCAAAGGCAAAGGATGGTTCAGGCGTTAAGGCTGAGTGCAAAGTAAAGGTTCTTGAGCCGGGAAAACTGTCATGCGAGACTTCCGGAAAGGCATGGAATGCTCTTGTCTATGGATATGGGGATGTTTCTTCAGAACGCATAGGCTTAAGTAATTGTGGCGAGACTGAGCTGAGCGATGTGAAGGTGAGTCTCAAGACTGGCAGCAATTTCCAGATCACAGTATATCCTGCAGGTCAGATAGCAGCCGGACAGGATACCTCTGTTGAGGTGAGACCTGTGACAGGACTTGCTGCAGGAAACTATAGCGATACACTTGTGATCACAACAGCAAATGGAACAGCGAATATACTTCTTAAAGCGAAAGTCGCAAAGGCTGAGAACACAGCCAGTGTGTCACTTGCCAAAAAGGCAGTTTCATTATCATCTGTAACAGTTGAGAGCTATGTATCAGGTACAAATACAGGAGTTGAATATGCAATATCTACAGTTCCTGTCGATGATGCGGATAGTCTCACATGGCAGGACGGCGCATATTTTGTAGGACGCAAGGCATTTACAAAGTATTATGTATATGGACGAATGAAGGCAACCTCAAATCTGAATGCCGGTGCAATGAGTAAGGCACTTGAGATTGTGACACTTGTGTCAGATCCATACACAATAGATGTTGGACGACTTGGTGACAGTGAATATGTTGGAGCTTTGGTGGATGGCAATGGCAATCCAACTGTAAGAGTGTCTGAGTCCGGTGAAAATATACTGGTTTCATTTACACAGAGCGGTGAGTATACTGTGACTGGCGATGGCGCAGATGTGGCGGTTGATACCGGAAAAGCAGGCAGTATCACGATAGACAGTGCTGTTGTAAAGAAACTCACAGTAGATCCAGGCAATTCTGGAACATTTGTGATCAGTGTGCTTGGAAATAATATCGTCTCAGATGGAATCAAATGCAGGGAGGATTCTGCGGGATCGGGTGTTGTGAAGATAAATGGAAATGGCGATTCATCAGTGATAGTCTCATCAACACCGGATGTTCCGGCGGTGAAGGCTGACGGAGATGTTGAGATATCAGGCATAAAGATAAAGTCTGAGGGCAAGGGTGTTGAATCAGCTGGCACAGTGAAGATATCCGGTGGCAGCAACAAGATAGAGGCAGTGTCTGAGGCTGTTGCAGCGAAGGATGTCGAGATGACAGGCGGCTCGCTTGACGCCACATCCACAGCTCTCGGCGAGGATGAGTCGGTTATATCAGCGGACAATTCTATAAAGCTTGTGGGCGGAAAGATCACAGCAGATGCATCAGGTTCAAGTACAGGTGGATCATTTGGCGTCAGATCAGACGATGGAAAGATCATAGTTGACGGAGATGCCGTTATAGGCGGAGATCCGACGTATTCAAAGGATCCTGTAGACAGCACGGGTGAGAGCATTGTTATGGTCAAGGTGACATTTGTCGATGAGAATGATGATCAGATCTGTGTATCATCATTCAACAAGGGTTCAATACTTGATATCTCAAAGCTCGATATAACTACAAAAGATGGTGTAGCTTACTCAGCATCAAAGCCTGGCTACAGCCTGACATGGACAGATCAGACAGGTAAGACATATGCGGCCGATGCGTTATATGGAGCCGTGGACGGAGATATTACACTGAAGGCTGTGTGGACATGGATAACGGTAGACATATCTAAGAGTGCAAAGGTAATTTATAAGGCGACACAGAAGGCATCATACAAGGCGACATATACGGGAGCGAAGATAACTCCTGCAGTAGTGGTTAGTGTCGGAAATACCACACTTGTATCTGGCACAGATTACACAGTTACATATTCATCGAATATAAATGCCGGAACAGCCAAAGCAGTCGTAAAGGGCAAAGGAAAATACAAAGGCACGGTTACATTGACATTTGTCATTGCAAAGAGAGATATCAAAAAGGCAAAGGTGGCTGTGTCAGCAAAGGTTCTGTATACAGGCAAGGCTGTAAAGCCAAATACCAAGGTGGTGTATGGCAAGACCAAGCTCACATTGAATAAGAATTACAAGATAACATGCTATTCCAATAAGAACTTCGGCAAGGCAAAGGTCGTCATAACCGGAATTGGCAACTATGGTGGAAGTGTGGTGAGATACTTCAATATAGTTACAAAGGCCGGAAAGGTATACACATACGGAAACTATAGATACAAGATAACAAATGCCTCCACAAGCGGAAGAGGAACAGTAACTCTTGTGTCAGCAGTCAAGAAGACAACTTCTGTTACAGTGCCGGATGCGATAAAGCTTGGCGGAAAGACATTCAAGGTCACTGCCATAGGAGGCGGAGCATTCAAGGGCAATACAAAGCTTGCAAAGGTTATTATAAGCAAGAATGTAAAGACCATAGGTTCAAAGGCATTTTACGGATGTAAGAACCTCAAGGTACTTGTGGTGAGAAACACAGCCATGACCACAAAGACCGTAGGAGCTGCTGCCTTCACAGGAACATACGCAAAGATGACCGTCAAAGTACCGGCATCAAAGCTTGCTTACTATAAGAAACTTCTGGTAGCAAGGGGCGTGTCTAAGAAAGCGGTTATCAAAAAGTAAGGTATATTCAATAAAATAATTTCTTTATAGACATTTCAGAAAGATCCAGACATGACGTATAAGTTGTGCCTGGATCTTTTTCTATAGGCAGAGACGGGGGACGGAGGTGCCTGACCCCAAGGGGACGGAGGTGCCAGACCCCTAATCCGAAGTGGAGAGTAGCGGGGGACGGAGGGGACGGAGGTACCTGACCCCACCTGGTCACAGGTGTTGACATGAAAGATAAAAAAAGAATATTATGTTAGCGTTCTAATAATTAGAATTAAATGCAGCAAAAAAACAACAGGAGAAGAGGTCTAAAAAATGAGAAACATGAAGGTTAGAATTCCAATGTATTTTGTCGGACTGTTTATTATGACTATAGGTATAGCATTGTCAGTCAAATCCAATCTGGGAGTGTCACCGGTGAGCTCTATACCATATACGATGACATGTGTATGGGGAATCGAGATGGGAAAGGCGACGATCATATTCCATGCGGCATTGGTGCTTATACAGATCGCTATACTTCGAAAGAATTTCAAACCGATAAATCTCCTTCAGATATTGGTTGGAGTAGTATTTGGATACTTTACGACGTTCTGTAATTATCTTGCGACATTTCTGCCATCAACAGATAACATAGTTGTCAGGGTTGTTTTGATGCTTGTGAGTACCATATTCATAGCAGGCGGAATATTCTTTTATCTGCCGGCGGATCTCATCCCACTTGCCGGGGAGGGTGTTATGCAGGCTGTCTCAGAGGTCACACACATTGAATTTTCAAAGGTAAAGATCGGATTTGACTGTTCTATGGTGGCTGTGTCGGTCGTAACATGCCTGATCTGCATACATAGTCTTGGAAGCGTGGGCGCCGGTACGGTTATTGCCGCATTCCTTGTTGGATTCAATCTTGGTAAGTTGAATAAGGCATTTGGCGGAAAACGAGATAAACTTCTTGGAAAGCACACATACACTGAGGAGGAAGTGCTCAGGGAGAGAATGTAGCAATAGGACTTGCTTCTGTTGGAGAGCCGGTTCAATTTTTATCCTTGATCAGCACAGAACGGAATAATTTGCAATAGGACTTGTTCCTGCCCGTGAGCCGGTCGAATTTTTATCCTTAATCAGCCTGTTTTGTAGAATTAGGGATAATATTTTCTCATTTTCAAAAATATAGGGTTGCAAGGTATAAAAGTTCAGGATTTTATCTTGAAAGGCGGTATTGTTTGAAAATTTGGATAAAATTGTATCAAATGTTGATAAATGTAGAACAAAATAGAAAAACAACATGTTATAAAATGTAGAATGAATATAAAGGCAAGGCGTTACAAATTCATATGGGATATAAAGCCAAGATGCTGCAAATACATAGGGAAAATAAGGCCAAGATGCTACAAGTGCATATGTGATATAAAGCCAAGATGCTACAAGTACAGAGGTAATAAAAACAAGATATTACAAATGCATAGGTAATATAAAGACAAGACGTCATAAATGCTGAGAAAACATAAAACTATTTCCAAGTGATTAATATAAAACAGAGAAAACGTTTGTTGGATGGGATTTGCTCCGCCAACAAACGTTTTGTCATATAGGAAACTATTTTATAGTGGTAATCAAAATTTCCAATTAGAACTGCAATCTGCCTGCATTGTATTTGAAGTCGTCAAAATCGTCGGGTATCCGTGTGAGCTCGTCTACGTATGCCTGACTGTCGTATGGCTCATTTGCACTTATATGGTGTTCCATATCTGTTATTTTCCCTTCATAAATGGCTGGCCTGGGGAGTTTTATTTGTTTGCTTTTGATATTACGTGGTGTATAATTTATAGCATGATAAATAAGTGTTTATGATTATACTTAAATAATAAAAACGATATATTTGACATAAAAGCGGTTAAATGCTAATATAAGTGTAAAGAGGTGCTACCGATAGACGGTTAGCCCTGATATTGCAATTACAAAAAAGTAACCGCCAAGTTTTGTCAGGACAGGGCGGTTACTTTTTTGTCTTATTTCTTATAATTGCTCTTAGAGCCAACGGCATAACCAAGAGCAAAGCATGTAATGCATAAGCTGATGATGGCTATAAAAATTTCCGTTGTAAGCATAAGCACAAACCTCCGTATAGATTTCCACATGTGGATTTATCTATGTAAACACAGGCTATAAACTCCTGTGGCGAAGGCTAACCGCCTACCGAATAGGGTAGCACCTCTTATATTATAACAAACATATGTTCGATAATCAATATACATGAAAAGATAAATTTTTATTTGCTCTACAAAACACAACACAAAGGGGAGGGGAATAAATGCCGGGTTTATTTACAGAAGATACATATGAACAAGCGATAATAGAGTTGTTCGAGAATATGGGATATGACCATATCTATGCGCCGGATTTTGACAGGGATTACACCAGCCCGTTGATGGATTCGGTACTTAGAGATAGTTTGGTGCGTGTCAATCGGGGATTGCCTGTAGATGCCATAGAAGAAGCTATTAATAAGCTTAAGACATTTGATACTGGAAGCTTGTTGCAGAAAAATATGACATTTATGGACTATCTGCAGAATGGAATTACAGTGAAGTTCTTTGTGAATGGCGAGGAACAGGCAACTATAGTGAAATTGGTTGACTATGAAAAGATAGACAACAATACGTTCTATGTGGTGAATCAGTATACATTTGTTGAGAATGGCAATAACAGGCGTCCGGATATTATTTTGTTTATAAATGGCATGCCACTTGTGTTGATGGAGCTTAAGAGTCCTTCTAAGGATGAGGTAGGAGTAGAGAATGCATATAAGCAGATTCGTAATTACATCAAGGACATACCATCTCTGTTTTATTACAATGCAATATGTGTAATCAGTGATCTTTCATCGAATAAAGCTGGAACTATAACATCCGGGCTTGATAGATTTATGGATTGGAAATGCAAGGATGGAAGTAAGGAAGAGAGCGGGTTTGCTGAATTTGAGACATTCTATGAGGGAATGTTTCAGAAGAAAAGACTGCTTGATATCTTGAAGAACTTTATACTTTTTTCAGGAACGGGTACGGGTAGATTTAAGGTGCTTGCGGGATATCATCAGTATTTTGCAGTTAGAAAAGCTATAGAGAGGGCAAAGATTGCAACAAGAACGGACGGAAAAGGTGGTGTGTTTTGGCATACACAGGGTTCAGGTAAGTCACTCTCTATGGTATTTTATGCGCATTTGCTGCAGGAGGCACTAGATAGCCCTACTATAGTAGTAATGACTGATCGTATAGATCTGGACGATCAGCTATATGCACAGTTTTCTCAGTGTGCAGATTTTCTCAGACAGACTCCTGTTCAGGCGGAGAGCAAGGAACATCTTAAGTCACTTCTTGATGGCAGAAGTGCAAATGGTATTATTTTCACAACTATGTTTAAGTTTGAGCGGGGCGAGAAACCTCTCTCAGAACGCAGAAACATTGTGGTTATGGCAGATGAGGCCCATCGTGGTCAGTATGGATTTGAGGAGAAGATTGTAGTATCCGAGAATCAGGCAGGAGAGAAAGAGGCACATACTGTTGTAGGAAATGCAAGAGTTATACATGACGCTCTGCCGAATGCTACGTTTATAGGATTTACCGGAACTCCAATATCAGCGAAAGATAGAAATACCAGGGAGGTATTTGGCGATTATATAGATATTTATGATATGACGCAGGCGGTTGAAGATGGAGCGACCAGACCTGTGTATTATGAGAGCAGAGTTGTTCATCTGAAACTAGATGAGAATACGCTTGCACTTATTGATTCGACTTATGATATTCTTGAGCAGCAATCTGATAAAGCAACGATAGAGAAGAGCAAGAAGATGCTGGGACAAATGGAGAGTGTCCTCGGCGCTGATTCAACTATTGCGTCATTATGTGATGATATTGTGGAGCATTACGAGAAGTACAGGGCTAATCTGCTTACAGGTAAGGCTATGATAGTTGCCTATTCTCGTACAATAGCCATGAAGATATACAGAAGAATTCTTGAGATACGACCTGATTGGAAAGAGAAGGTTGGAGTAGTAATGACTGGTGGCAACAATGATCCAGAGGATTGGAAGGAGATAATTGGTACTAAGGCACATAAGGAAGAACTTGCAAGAAAATTCAAAGATAATGACGATCCAATGAAGATTGCAATAGTAGTGGACATGTGGCTGACAGGGTTTGATGTTCCGTCACTTGCGACTATGTATGTATATAAGCCTATGCATGGGTATAATCTTATGCAGGCAATAGCACGTGTTAATCGCGTGTTTAAGGACAAAGAAGGCGGTCTTATTGTTGACTATGTAGGTATAGCTTCTGCGCTTAAGGCTGCCATGAAGGAATACACAGAGAGAGATAAAAACACATACGGGGATATGAATATTGCTAAAGTGGCATATCCTAAGTTCCAGGAAAAACTACAGGTGTGCAAGGATCTGCTACATGGATTTGATTTCAGTGGATTTATAGATGGTTCGCCGCTTGTTATGGCAAAACTTATAACCAAGGGAGTGAATTTTGTCCTTGATGCGAGGGTACCTGACAGAAAGGATTTGTTCTTGAAGGAGGCTATGCTATTAAGACAGTCTCAGTCTCTCTGTTCAAGTATGACTACTGAGAAGGAACGCCACGAGGCAGCTTATATGGAGGCGGTTCGCTCAACAGTTATCAAGATTACATATGGCGGTGCAGACGGAAAGACACTATCACTTAAGGAGATAAACAACCAGATAAATGATCTGCTCAAGGCAGCAGTTCAAAGTGAGGGTGTAATCAATCTGTTTGACAGTAGCAAGACTGGTGGAGAGAACTTCAGCTTATTTGATCCGGCTGTATTGGATGAAATATCCAAAATGAAAGAAAAGAACATTGCTGTGGAAATATTAAAAAAACTCATGGCAGAGCAGGTCTCTTTATACAAAAGAACAAATGTTGTTCAGTCACAGAAGTTTTCAGAGAAGATAGCGCAGCTTATGAATTCGTATTACAACGGACTTATAACAAATGAGGAAGTGATAAAAGAGCTTCTTGAGACAGCCGAAGAGATTGCAAATCTGTATAAGAATGGACAGAAACTTGGACTTTCCCAGGAGGAATTGGCATTCTATGATGCGCTGACAAAACCGGAACATATAAAAGATTTTTATAAAAATGATGAATTGATTGCACTTACCAAGGAACTGACGGAAATGCTCAGAAAGAATAGAACCATAGACTGGCAGAAGAAGGAAACTGCAAGGGCAACTATGCGAAAGATGGTTAAGAGACTGCTTAAGAAACATCATTACCCACCAGAGGATTATGATTTCGCCATAAATACAGTAATAAGTCAGTGTGAGTTATGGACGGATAATAGCGATGCGCCTTACGTGGGAGAGCATGATAGTACGTTTAGATATAGTGAAGAGGCAAAACTTGCTAATGTTGCTGAGGGGAAAACAATGTACACAATAAGTAAAAATAGTTAGGAGGGGATTGTTGATGGATGCACGAAAGGGTAATATTTTTGAAATTTTGAATGGCAATAAGCAATTTATAATACCTGTATATCAGAGATATTATAGCTGGGGAGAAGAGCAGTGTAAAAGATTATGGGATGATATTGTAAATATGCAGAAAAATGGCAAGCCTGGACATTTTGTTGGTTCAATAGTTAATATTGCTGAACAGGCAATGCCAACAGGCGTTCAAAAATATATGATTATAGATGGACAACAGCGTATGACGACATTAACTTTGTTGCTTATAGCGCTTAGAAATTATGTCCTGATGCACCCAGATGATAATTCAATAAATGCGAAACGTATTGATGGTA
>USSH01000087.1 GCA_900557435.1 uncultured Coprococcus sp.
CAAGATTGTTCGCGTCATATACCGAAACTGCTATTTTGCCTCCATCTGCCTTTATGTTGGCAAGAGTTGTCTCAAGGAACACATCACCAACCACAAGCCTGCCATCCTCGGTCACATCCTTGAATGCAACAGGCACAACATTTGGCTCACCATCTGAGCATGTGGCAAGATCCCACATTTCATTTTTTAATAATTTGATCACTGATTCTGTAAGCATAAGCACATCTCCTTTGTATTTGATGCACTCATGATATTATATCTGCTTCTGTTTAGTAAGATATTGGCAAATTTATGAGTTACTAATAAATTTGGTAGTATGGCAATTTCCTCCAACGATCCAGATGAGCAGGAAGAAAAATATCATACTCTCACTCATCAATCCATTTGTAAATCCGATACGGAATGGCGTGTCAGGAAGAAGGCTCTTGACCGCTAACAATACTACATAGAACACAAGGACATTTCCCGCTGCCATCCATCTTGGAAGTGTGGTTTTTCCACGTACCACAACATAAAACCAGTATAAGAATACAGGAAGCATCAAAACTTCACTGACCATTATAACCCATGACAGATGTGAATACAAAGCCTCACATGCAGGCAATGCCGCCTCTGAATAACCATTATTTGTCATCCAGTTGTAGAGGTAAAGTATCATGATATAGAAAAGATGCAGGCACATCCATGGCGTAAGGCCAAATGCATTCAGATAGTGATATATCTTGCGCTCCTTCTCCCCGCGAATAAATCTTCCTATGTAAAACAATGCGATGCCGTAGAAAATGATCCCTGGAAATGCCAGAAACATTGCAAGCCCATTTCTCCACGGTGCTATCTGTGATGCGCCCTGGGTAAGCCAGAACAACTTGCCACTGCTCGTTGTGTCACCATATATCATCAGCCAGTCTCCTCCGCCATAACAAAAGCAGCCCAATATTCCGCATATCATAGCCAATGCCAATGTCTTTTTGTCAACTTTGTTCTCCATATTAATTCCTCCCATATTCTTTGTATTGCACTGTATCATGCATCAAGACAAACTCATCATGTTTACATTGACAGCCTCTTTTGCCAGTGCTAGTATCTGTATTGGTTAGGCGTATCTAACATTTTGATTTTAGCATATTATCAAACAATTGGGAGAATATTTTTATGAAAGTTTACGAATTCGGGAATAAAAATAAACCGAGCATCATGCTCTTTCCTGGCACATGCTGCTATTGGAAAACCAACTTTGGTCACGTTCTCGGTGGACTTCAGGAGCATTTTCACACTCTGGTTGTCAGCTACAGTGGATTTGACGATACGGAGAATTCTACATTTATTTCAGAGCTTGACGAGGTTCAGAAGATTGAAAACTATATCAAGGATAAGCTTGACGGAAAGCTGTTTGCAGCATACGGCTGTTCCCTTGGAGGTTCATTTGTCTCTCTCCTGATCGGACATCAGAATATACATATAGATCACGGAATCATTGGTTCAAGCGACATGGATCAGGCGCCAAAGTGGCTGGCAAAGCTTGAGACAGCCATCATGATGCCGATGTTCTATCCTTTTATCACCGGGCAGGAAAGCGGACTTCTGAAAAAAGTATTTGAGAAGAAAATGAACGAGGGAAACGACAGTTCTGAATACATGAAGAACTTCATGGAGCTCATGGGCAAGGGCAGCGGAATAGACTTTTCATTCATATCCAAGGAGTCCATGAAGAATCAGTTCTGCACCGACCTGTACACAAGCGTTGGAGAACACATAAGCGTACCCGGAACGACTATCCACGTATTCTACGCCAAGAAAATGGGTGAGAAATATCTTGAGCGTTACAGGAAGTGTTTCGCTGATCCGGATATCTGCGAATTTGATCTGAAGCACGAAGAACTGCTGCTTGACGCTGGCCGTTGGATCCATGAGGTCTGCAGGGTGTGCGGCATAAATCACACTTTATAGTCCTCGTATAATATTCAAATAATCCTGTCGCTGATCTACAACTGCGTAGATAATAACCTTTTTATTCATTTCATCAATTTTATAGAACACAAGGTCCTTTTCTAAAATAAGGACCTTGTACCCTTGCCGCTTGAGAACCATATATCTTGGATCTGTGCCTATATAAGGATCGTCCCCAAGTCCAAGAATGCTTTTTTCTATATCTTCAAGTTTCTTTAGAGCAACATCATTACCAAAGTTCTGGGCAACATATAAAATTATCTTTCTAATCCCCGCATCTGCTGTATCAGTTCGTATTACATCATATTTCATGATCATCCCTCCTGGAGCATTTTTCTCAGGTCGTCAAATGTTTCAGTTACAGGAGCAACCCTGTCATTTTTCACGTCCTCTTCAGCCTCCGCCAGGATCTCAAGCAGTTCTATACGAGCCTTTATGTTTTTATACTCTTCATATGAGAGGGATACTGTATCTCCTCTGCCATTTACTGTAATGATCACCGCCTCTTTATTTTCCTTACATTGCTTGGAAATTTCATTATAATGGTTTCTCAAATCAGCCGACGGTCTGATTGATTCCTGTAATGATATCATATTAGGTACCTCCGAAATTTAATATCATAAACTTATCGTGTTTTTATATGCAGATTATATCATCATTTGTCTATATTATCAATATTAACTACATATGCTACAACCAGTTCGAAACTTTCAACTATT
The DNA here is from genome assembly GCA_900557435.1 of uncultured Coprococcus sp. Taxonomy (GTDB): domain Bacteria; phylum Bacillota; class Clostridia; order Lachnospirales; family Lachnospiraceae; genus Coprococcus. The sequence goes on from USSH01000087.1 coordinate 2,667, forward strand.
CAAAATCATCCCTACTTCTTCACGATCATATGAACCACGCCTACAAATGACAGTACAACGATCGCCACATATACGAACCGTGTAATCAAATGCCCATTCTGCCAGTTGTCCACCGCAAGCAGAGTCCATAGTGCACCCTGAACCAACTGCGTCGCAATCTGTATTTTCTTATTATCCTTATTCTTACAGCTTATTATAAGCAATATTATGTAAACAACAAGACCTATACTAAGTAAAATGCTCATCATAAATATAACCACCTTTCATCTGTATACTTGTTCGGTTAGTTTATTCTAACCAACTTCATTTTAGCACTTATTGTTTTAAATTCAATCAGACAAATTCATAAGTTATATTAAGTATGATGACTAGCAAAAAAATAATAATTTATACAAAGTCGCCGCCACCCCTAAAAGGGGTGGCTCGACGTGCTGGCTATAAGCCCTTAACACCGGACAGCGTCTCAAGGCGCTCCAGACTTTCTCTCCGTTCAAGTCACTATTGCACTTGACGCGTTGCTAATACCCCTGAAGGGGTGTTCGTATTACTTCGACTTTAACCCTTAAAAGGGTCCTCGTATTCCTTCACACTTAATTTGTCCTGCATAATATCATATTTTTCCTGATCCTGAATATATTTCTTTATCGTCGCCTCATTCAGGCCTACTGTACTCACATAGTATCCCTCTGACCAGAAATGTCTATTTCCAAATTTATATTTCAGATTTGCATGTCTGTCAAATATCATCAATGCCGATTTTCCTTTCAGGTATCCCATAAAGCTCGACACACTCATTTTCGGCGGTATACTCACTAACATATGAATGTGATCCGGCATTAAATGCCCTTCTATTATTTCCACCCCCTTATATGAACATAACTGCGTAAGTATATCCCTTATATCTGCTTTCAGTTGATTATAAATTATTTTTCGTCTATACTTTGGAGTAAATACAATGTGGTATTTACATACCCATTTTGTATGGGCAAGATCATTTGATTTATTTGCCATTTTAAACACCTTTCCTTTCTTGCAATAGTGACTGAACAACTCTATTGTACAAGGAAAGGTGTTTCTTTGTATAACTTATTGACACCACCCGCATAGCAGGTGGTTTATTGTTTCACACGCTGTTTATTTATATATTAAGATTTTTCTAAGCCTTGCGTGTTCAACAGGCTAAAGCCCATAAAATTTAAGAGGATGGTGTATTGCCTCAGCAATACTCCCACCCTCTAGTGACTGATTTTTCTGTTGTCCAAACAACGAGACCGACCCTTACGTTCGGCATTGGAGCAAGATTTTTCGCTGCCTGCCAGCGTCCTGTATCTTTCGCAACAGGATAGGTCACAAACGATGTAACCTCGGATTGAATCGTGTCAGCCCACGTTGTTCTCATTATGCGCTGACACCCAGAGAAAATCAATGAACCTGTAATTTAAAATCACTATGTTTTATATACGCTCATATACGCTCAAAAATGACTTAATTCTCATGTTTTTGGATGCTCCCCTTAAGTTTTCGTCCTCCACAACTTGTCACTTTAAAAATATACTTTGTCTTGAATAATTTATTCCATTTCCATCAATTCAAGTTGTTTAGCCTGATCTCTTGCAACATATATAACAGATGTAACCTGAACTTTACTATTCTCATCGTCTATTAAAAAGTACACATAGTAATTCTTTACACACATACGATGGATTCCTTCACTTCTCCAAGGTTCTTCATCTGTCAGTTTGATTCTTTCCGGCATTGTGGAGAGGCTTTTTATCTCTTTTTTTAGTCTGGCAATCGTACTATTTGCAGCTTCAGGTACAAGCAGTTCATCAGTAATATAAGCTTTTATTCCTCTAAGATGATCCCTTGCCTGCCTTGTAATCCTTACGGTATACGTGTTCACACATTATCCTCCAATTCCGCAAAAACATCATCAACATCAAAAGAATCATCATCTTTTGCCTGCTGAAGTCCAATCTCCATCATTCTGTTGAATTCTGCCGTACTCATTTCATCACGAGCCGGAACTGCTACTGGAAGAGTCACAGAAAACGGAATACCGTTATGTGCAATTATCTGCCTATAATACATATCAATTGCCACAGACCTCGGAATACCAAGTCTGTCAAGGATACTTTCTGCCTGTTGTTTTATATTCACTTGCATTCTTGAATTAACATTCGCCGTCTTTACTGCCATAATCACACCGCCTTTCGATTGAGTTTATTATAGTATACGCCATTGCGACGCAAAGCGCAACACAATTGAAACACATAATTATAATTTGTCATAATCTTCCGGTGGGGCTAGGTTCCTGCTAGGTTCCTGTGTCGCTATGGTACCTGCTCGCTTACGTTCGGCATTGGGACAAGTTTTTTCGCTACCTGCCATCGCAAGAAATTTTTTCTTTTAGATTTTTCTCTGTCTTTTCTATTTCTAACGATACAAATGGTGGTTTAACTCCGTGTGATAATCCGATCACTCTATATCCTATATCATCAATTTGAATCGTTTTGGGTATCACATCATATTCTGGTTTTCCCAAAAGAAGTGTTCTATCATTGATATTCAATTGTTGTTCAATTTTCATAATAAATATTTTACTTCACTTCCTTTTTCAACCTATAATACATTCAAGATATTCCGTTTTCCCATGATTGTTTCCAAGTTCTGAATCATACTATTGTTATTTATTTGCGTTGTATGAATTATTTCCTCAAACATCGCTGATGCGTTTGGTATTCTTTCACTTTGAAAAATAACTGCAGAACCATCTGAAAAAGTCATCGCTTCAGCCCCCATTGCTCTTAAATAAGTATCTCCATCAGAATCCTGCTACTACGAAGTGCTTTCATTCAAGTTTTCAAATTTATATCCATTGTCGCCAGCAATATTTTTTTCGTGGTTTATTTTATTCCAAATAACATCTTCTGGGATTCCATCTGGATATGCTCTACAATAGAATGTATTATTATCTTTTTTTCCTATAAAATTTTTGCAATCCAAACACTGAGAAAAAATAACCATTACTTTACCTTCTTTAATACATATTTTTCTAGTAATTTCATAATATTTGTTGGCTTTGCTTTATTTTAACACTGTTTTTTATATTATCAATACGAAGATAGTTTCTTCAAATATTACCAGCCCAACTTCTGGCAGATCTCAGCCCAGGCTTCATCGTCTATCTCCTCATCGCGGAAAAGTCTTCTCTTATCATCCTCTGTGATCATGCGAAGCACCTTACATGGATTTCCCGCTGCAACTGCCCAGTCCGGGATATTCTTTGTAACAACGCTACCTGCACCGATTATAACGTTACTTCCAATATTCACGCCAGGGCACATCACAGTGTTGCCGCCAATCCACACGTTGTCTCCAATGGTAACTTCCTTGCCATACTCCCACATAGCACTGCGCACATCAGGATATATCGGATGACCTGCTGTGTATATCGCTACATTTGGCGCCATGAAACAATTGTCACCTATGGTCACCTTTGCAACGTCAAGGATCGTACAGTTGTAATTTGCAAAGAAGTTCTTGCCAACCTCTATGTGTGAACCGTAATCGCAGTAGAATGGCGGATTGACACAGGCTCCATCAGACTTGCCGAACAGCTCCGTTACGACCTCTGATATGCCATCAAAATCCGAGCGATCCATAAAGTTCAGCTTCTGCAATATCTTTCTGCACCCAGCCTGCTCGTCCATGACTGCCTCATCTGATATATATGCCATCTGCATGTTCCTTCTCTTTCTCATGTCCATACTCATTTTCTATTCTCCTCGTCTTTTCAGTAAAATGTTTGCTTCAGCAGCTTACCTCTATCCCGACTACAGAGGTGTCAGCCACTGGCATGACGATGTTGAGTTTATTATGATGATGGATGGCCAGATGACATATGATATAAATGGACAGAGCATTAACATACAGACCGGGGAAGGTATTTTTGTCAACAGCAGATGTCTGCACTACGGCTACTCAGATGCACATGCAGACTGCCATTTCATCTGCCTGAGAATGTCTCTATCGCTCCTGTCCGCAAACGAATATTTTACCAAGAACTATCTGGAGCCGCTCACCGGCAATACCGGATATCCTTACCAGAAGCTTACTCCCGCCATTTTATGGCAGAACATGATTCTTGGAGATATACAGGCAATTTACGATACCAGCCATGACGTGTTAAGACCATTCTCCGTCATCGAAAAATTTGCCCATATCATGGAACTGCTGTCGGAGAACATGGATACACAGAATAGAAACGTAGAAAACTCAGATGACCTCCTGTCACTCACCGCCATGATCGGATTCATCCAGAAGAATTATCCAGGCAAGCTGCTGCTCAAAGATATCTCAAGCGCCGGAAGCTGCTGCAAAACAAAATGCACATCCCTTTTCCAGAGATACCTGTCAGTATCGCCTATGCAATACCTGAACAACTATCGCCTTGAAAAAGGATGTGCTATGCTTAGAAACTCTTCTATGTCCGTGACCGATGTGGCGTATGCCTGCGGATTTTCCGGTACGAGCTATTTCTGTGAGCTGTTTCACAGACATTATGGGATAACGCCGAATGAATATAGGAGGGAGAATTTATAGATTTATAACCTTCTTCGCCCTCGCAACAGTCCCCTGAATTATCGGCCCCGATATAATCACAGTAACAACCGTACACACACCGAACTTTCCCCCAAGGATCACGCCTATCACAACCATGGCCGCATCAAGTATCATTCTGACCTTCTTCACCTGCCAGTGATTCCTCTCTGCAAGCGCAAATGTCACAGCCTCATACGAACCGCGTCCAAGGTCTGCCGCCGCATACAGTCCTGTTCCCACTGCAAACAGCACAATTCCGACGAGCATGATCAACATATTGAGCCATATGTATTTGCTGTAAACATGCATTTGCGCAAACAGATCAACACACAGACTGTAAACAATCTGGTAAAGTATCGTTCCTATATGTATCTGTGATCTGTCATATATGAGAACAAAAAGGATCATTATAACCGCCACTATGAACGACGCTGCTCCAATACTCACGTGAAACGTACCCGATATTCCCTGCCATAATACCGCCAGAGTCGCACCGCCGAATCCGGCATACAATGCCAGGGTTATACCATATGCGGCAATAACTGAACCAATTATTATAACAGCTATCTTCTTTATCCACTCTCTTTTACTCATACAACCTCCTGTTGCCAAATAAAAAGACTATAGATAAAACTGTTATGTTCAGAAACAGCAAAATCTATAGTCTTCTTACATGCCGAGACAAGCTCTTTTTTAATTGTTGCTATATTAGATCATTTACAACTTTTTGTCAATAACTGATACTTCATCCCCTACCACCTGGATACAAATTCAAGAGTCTTGTCAATTAAATTCTCTCCTATGCCTGAAAAGCATTTATTTCTTCTATCATATTACTGACCGCCAGGGAATATGGAATGTTCCGTCTCCAGGCAATCACAGTACTTGTCGTGATTTCAGGAAAAATTTTTCGTTGTACAAGAATGTCGTCTCTCCAATACTTTGCAGCACCTTCGATTGATATCGGATACCCCAATCCATTTGCTGCCATGACTCCGGCATTGGTTCCAAGATTACTCGTAAAAGCAATCTGCAGTTTCGAAAAGTCTTTTCCAAACCAATTGGCAAGTTCACTTTGAACATTTCCTCTTTCGGGCAGGATCAATGGTTTTCCTATGAGATCTTCCTTTTTTATAAACTCTTTTTCGGCCAGCGGATCATCTGGCCGCATTCCAACACACCAGTGATCACAATCCGTAATCCGGATATAATCCAAACCTTCGGTGTCCACTGGCTCCAAGAACAATGCAATGTCTATAAGTCCTTTGCTCATCATCTCATACACTGCATCTGCTGTTGCAGTATGCAATGCAATCTGAACCAGCGGATATTTTTCTTTGTACGTTTTACATATCTTCGCCAATGTCTCCATTGCCGCAAATTCACCGCATCCAATGGTTATAGTGCCCTCTACTACCGTTTCTTTCCCTTTTAGTTCCTCTAGTGTTATTTTCTCAAGATTAAGGATCTCCAGGGCTCGCCTTTTTAATAGAATTCCCTCATCAGTGAGTGAACTTCTCTTCC
>USSH01000088.1 GCA_900557435.1 uncultured Coprococcus sp.
TCTTGAAGATAAGAATAATCTTGAAAAAATATTCCATCGCCCAATAACAGGTTTTGCTTATCCTAACGGTTCTTTTGACAGCCGCATCGTTGATATTGCAAAGTCAGTCGGAATCAAATATGCGCGCGTAACCAACGACAGATATGCTGCTACCAAGGCTGCCGAGAATTACGCTTCCAGTGCGGAGGGACCTATCCCTATCGGTGATGAAAACGGTTTCTTTATGCCTGATGATTATATGAGATGGGTTCCAACCTGTCATCACAATCATAACCTTATTGATTTCGGCAAAAAGTTCATGGCACTTACTAAAAAGCAGTATCTTTACATGATGTATGTCTGGGGACACAGCTTTGAATTTGAAAGAAACAATAATTGGGAAGTTATAGAAAAATTCTGCGAGATGATTGCTAACCGTGATGATATCTGGTATGCAACTAATTCAGAAATTGTTGAATACAATGAATTATTTGACAGACTTGAATTCTTTTCTGATAATGAATATGTACATAATCCATCTGTAAAATCAGTATGGCTTGCTGTTAATAACGACACTATTATTGAAGTAAAAGGCGGCGAAACAGTTAAATTATAAAGTTATATTTTAATAACTAATTAATAAATCCCCGCCATCTTATTATTTTATTGTTATCGTTTACAGATTATATCCTACCTCAAATGCCTCGAGGTTCTTCTCAACTGTCTTAGGTGGAACAGTGTTCTTTATAACTTCAACCCATGCATCATGTGAGAAATCCATATGCTGAGCTGCAATACCTATGATAACCGTGTTGAATACCTTGTTATTTCCAAGTTTCTTTGCCTCGTCCATGGCATCCACAGATATTACCTTATGCTCCTTGCTGAGTTTTTCTATAATTCCATCAGGGTACTGAGCTGCCCCTGTTACCACCGTGATAGGATCTATTCTCTGATCATTGACTATGATAACACCGTCTTTCTTCAGAAAATGTGCGTATCTGAGTGCCTCAAGTCTCTCAAATGCTATAAGAACATCTGCACAGCCTTCCTCCACGATCGGCTCATTTACTTTCTCGCCGTATCTTACATATGTTACAACGCTTCCGCCTCTCTGGCTCATTCCGTGAACCTCTGACAGCTTTACATCATAGCCTGCTGCTGTTGTGATTCCACCAAGTATACGGCTTGTGAGAAGGGTTCCCTGTCCGCCTACGCCGACGATCATTATATTCTTTGTCTCCATTCCAGTACTCATGATTAGAACTCCTCCCTTTCTATAGCATCAAACTTACAACGTTTCATACACAGCCCGCAGCCTGTACAGAGTGTGTCGTCTATACGGATGGTTCCATCCTCCTGCCTGATAACCGCAGGACATCCTGGCTTTAAGCACATACCGCACTTCTTACACTTCTCAGGTATTGCCTTGCATCTTCCTGTTATCTTAGTCGTCTTCAAGAGTACACAAGGTGACTTTGTGATGATGACTGATAACTCATCCTTCGCAGTTTCTTCCTTGATCAGTTTCTTAAGTCCATCTATGTCAAATGCATTTATCTCATTGACATTCTGAATACCAAGTGCTTTGCAGAGATTGTATATATCAATGGCATATGTAGGATCGCCCATCAAGGTCTTGCCTGTCGCTGCGTGGTCCTGATGTCCTGTCATACCTGTTGTCGAGTTGTCAAGTATGATGACTGTTCCTGTGCTCTGGTTGTATACCATGTTCATGAGTGAGTTCACTCCTGTGTGAAGGAATGTTGAATCACCGATGACTGCCACCCAATTCTTTATGTAATCCTTACCCTTTGCTTTCTCCATTCCGTGAAGGGTTGAGATAGATGAACCCATACAGACCGTTGTATCTATAACGCTGAGCGGTGCAACAGCTCCAAGTGTATAACATCCGATATCTCCTGCTGCGTGAATCTTCAGCTCCGAGAGAACAGAGAATACACTTCTATGTGGGCAGCCCGGACAAAGGATAGGTGGTCTTGCCGGAACCTGAGCAGCCTCAGCTGTCTCTACCTTCTCGCCGAGAAGTTTCTCTCTGAGCATATTTGCACTGTACTCGCCCTGAACTGTGAGCAGCTCCTTGCCGACTGCGTCTATGCCCCACGCTCTGACCTGAGTCTCGATATGTGGCTCCAGCTCCTCGATGACATATACCTTGTCTACCTGAGCGCAGAAGTCCTCGATCATCTTTCTTGGAAGCGGATTTACCATGCCAAGCTTTAAGACTGATGCATTTGGCATAGCCTCTCTGACATACTGATAAGGAATACCGCTGGTGATGACACCCACGCTCTTGTCCCTCATCTCAACTCTGTTGATCGGCATGTCAGCACCGTCTGCTGCCATATCCTTAAGTCTTTGCTCTACGAATACATGACGTGGTATAGCGTTGCCAGGCATCATGACATATTTTCTGATATTTCTCTCATATGGCTTGTCAGGAATCTCCTGTCTGTCACAAAGCTCTACAACACCCTGTGAGTGTGAGAGTCTTGTGGTTGTACGGAGCATTACAGGAGTATCATACTTCTCACTCAGCTCAAATGCATACTTTGTGAAATCCTTTGCCTCCTGGCTGTCTGAAGGCTCAACTACTGGTATCATAGCTGTTCTTGCGACAAGTCTTGAATCCTGCTCATTCTGTGATGAATACATTCCAGGATCGTCTGCTGCCACCAGTACCATACCTCCGTTCACACCTGTATATGCAGCGGTGAACAGTGGATCTGATGCCACATTAACACCTACATGTTTCATTGAAACTATAGATCTTACACCTGAAAACGATGCTCCTATAGCTACCTCTGTGGCAACCTTCTCATTTGGTGACCACTCTGAATATATGTCCCCCTTGTACTGCACCATATTCTCACTGATCTCTGTACTTGGTGTTCCAGGATATGCCGCTGACACCTTGACACCTGCCTCATAACAGCCTCTTGCGATGGCTGCGTTACCAAGCATAATCTTTTTCTCGCCCATGAATCTTATCCTTCCTGTTTATTGATATTCGTAACTGTTCAAAACAGTTTTGTTTTGTCTCATTCGACACTCTAATTTGTTATTATACAAGAATTATCAATAAAAAAAAAGAGGTAATTATCTGGGCTCTCTTCTGTTCTCTGTCTTCTATCATTTATGATTTTGAATATAACATACTAAAGCCCCGCACGTTACCACATAGTGATCAACGTGTGGAGCTTTCCATATAGAATATAATATTTTTATGAAAAAAGCTTTCTGGTTCTCTCAACTAAGTTCTCAAAATCCTGCCATTGCTTTGCGGTTATATCTTCCCCTATGTCTTTATTCTCAGCCGTTCCTTTTCCATATGGCATTGTCTTTATTTCGTTAAGTTTACTCTCTAACTGCTTCTTTACCATATTCAAATCCGCATCGCCCTTATATTCGCTGTCTTTCAATATCATGCCGTAAGCTGCCACAGCACTCGCAGCACACATATCTGCGGACATCTCACTGCTATAGCTGTCAGTACTTACCACACAACTCACCAGAGTGCTCTTATCCCCATCCGGCTCTTTATATCTTATGTTAACCGTCGCAAGTTCACCGAAATAGTCATCTGCACCATCTCCATTATCCGTACTGGTGTGTGATACAGCCCCCGACATATCTACCTGTCCGGATTTTTCTCCGTACTTCCGTTCAGCCGAAGGCACTTCAAAATCAGAATCCGCAGGCACTATCTCATAGAGTGCCGTCACCATATGTCCCGCACCTATCTCACCGCCGTCCACCGCATCATTATCAAAATCCGCATCGGCTAAGGCTCTGTTCTCATAGCCTATTTGTCTATAACCCTTGACATTTGCCGGGTTGAACTCTATCTGAAACTTCACGTCCTTGGCAACGGTGTTCAGTGTGCCTCCCATCTCGTCCACCAGCACCTTCTTCGCCTCATACGCAGAATCTATAAATGCATAGCTTCCATCACCGTTATCCGCCAGTGCCTCAAGCTTGTTGTCCTTCAGATTGTCCGTTCCAAAACCGAGAACACTGAGGAAGATATTATTTTTCTTCTTCTCCTCCGTTATCAGATCCACGAGGTCACTCTCACTTGTAAGGCCCACATTCAGATCCCCATCGGTTGCAAGTATGACGCGGTTGTTTCCACCATCTATGAAGTTCTTCTCCGCCAGCTCATAAGCTGTGATGATGGCATCGCCGCCGTTGGTGCAGCCCTCGGCTGTCATACTTGAAAGCGCCTCATTTATCGTGTACTGCTCTGAACCGGATGTGCCCGAGAGCACCACCGTATCCTCACCCGCATAGGTTACTATGCTCACCCTGTCATTCTCATCCAGATTCTCCGCCAGCATAGCAAATGACTGCTGCACAAGCGGGAGCTTATTGTCGTCATACATGGATCCCGAGGTGTCGATCAGAAACACCAGATTTGAAGGCTTCTTGTCATTGAAATCTATCTCATCTGTGTTGATCCCTACCATCATAAGCTTTGTATCCTTATTCCATGGGCAATCAGAATACTCTGTGTATATAGCGAACTTCTCTCCGTCATCCGGCTTTTTCCTATAATCATAGGTGAAATAGTTCAGCATCTCCTCTATCCTAACCGCTCCGTCAGGCGGCAGACATCCCGACTCTATATAAGACCTTATGTTGCTGTAGGACGCCGTATCCCTGTCTGCCGCAAATGTAGAAAGTGGTCTGTCTGCCGTGGACACAAATCCGTTCTCTGTCATGCTGTCATATTCTCTCGTATCGTAGGCGATTTCTGAGTACATATCATTTGAAGTATCTCCCACCGACGCCGTCTCTCCAACGATGTTCACCGCATCACAATATTCTTCCGAATACATAACAGAATCTGACTCACAGCCAAATAGACTATTCACGCCATTATCCTGCCTTGATTTCTTTATTTGCTGACTCTCTTTTTCCCTGTACTTTTCAGCTATACTTTCTGTGTCATCCGTTCTATCACCGTCATCTTGTTTCTGTGTACTCTGTGTCTTCTCACTTTGATCTCTGTCATCTGTCCCCTTATGTGTACAGCCACATACACCACCGGCTGCAAGTGTAAAAGCCATACATAAGCAGACAATCTTTTTCGCTTTAACCATAAAAATGCCCTCCTTTTGGAAATATACTAAGCTCGCAATCGCGTTTCCATGCGCTGTGCGCGGTATCTGCGTGCTTCACTTCTGATATCCAATATACGGATGGGCATTTACATTTTATGGTATTTTTTAATTATCTTTTTAATTATCTTTTTAATTATTTTCAAAGACCCACATATCAGCGGATTCATCATAGCCGACCAATCTTACGGTTATCGCATCTCCTATGGACGCACTCCAATCTCCTGCTTCCGGACAGATCGATATCCTGCTGCCTGTATGCAGTGTGTCTGTGCCATCTTCACCTGATATGCTCTTTATTTCTACTGTGTAAAATGTAGCTGATACTCTGGTGCTATATACAGTATCTACAACCTCTGCTTCGATCACTATGTCGGTCTTCGCATCAGAATCCGCCGAATTGTTCACTGTATTCATCGACACAGAATCAGACGACATATCATTTTCGGACTCAGCAGCCGCTGAAGCCTCATTCTTCGATGTTTCAGCGCGTTCAGCCTGCTCCTCCTGATAACTTGAATCTATATCATCAGCCATGTCCGCAGGATATGCCTCATTACCACTTTCCGTATCTTCCGCACCTTCTGTACCTGTGGTATCTTGTCTGTAGACAGCCGAATCCGACATTGTTCTAGAGTTCATGGACCTGTTTGTCGTGAGTCTGTTCATGATCGGCATCGCGATCAAAACCGCCGCAATGGCTGCCGCCACCAGAGAGCCGGATATTATCCTAGCCATCTTTACACGCTTGTTATTCTTTTTTCTTCTTTTTGAGTCCTCCATCATCATCATGAGGATCTCGGCATCCGCATTTCCCGATCTGTGCTTATCCACCTGATCTGCTCCAGCTTCTATGCGTGACCACAGATCCGGTACATCTGCATCTAGATTTTTAAGGTATGCATCAACTATATCGTCATCGTTTTCATTTGCTGCGTCATCTGGTATCTCTGATATGTTTTCATTTTCTTCGTCATATACATTGTCCTGCTTCGTATCTTCCGCTCTCACAGTCTGCACCTCCTCATTTTTTTAATCGCTTCACTGTATAGCCACGTCACGGTTCCCATAGGGCGTCCGGTCATCTCTGAAATTTCTTTAAACGTAAACCCTCCAACCGTCTTCAGATCAAGCACCTCCCGTTCATCGGGCTTTAGTATTTTCACAGCCTGCTGCAATGTCATTCTGTTCACAATCTCATCTTCATGACTTTCCCTGTTGTTATCCGGAGATTCAGGGATTTCGTCCACCAGAGCCTCTCTGCCAAGCTTCCGGACTCTGTCCACAGCCATATTCTTTGCTATCGTGACCATCCATCTCTTATGTCCATTTCCCGGTCTATAGCTTGCAGAAATACTGTACATCTTTATAAAGAATTCTGACGTTATATCCTCCGCTTCCTCCCGCTGTCCTATAACGTCATACACAACCGCATATATCAGCCTCAGATATTCTTCATATATGAAACGCAGACTTTCCCTGTCGCCTTTAGCCATCGCAGACATACACCTTGTAAAATCACTGTCTGTCATATATTTCTCCCTTCTTCTTAATTATACGTATCAAATCAACATATTTATGGCATAACTTATCTGATCTTTTCCATAGTCACAAATCCCATAACATAATTCTTTTTCCCGGAAACCGTATCAAAAGGCCATACCATATACTCGTTATCCACTATATCCACATCACATCCTCTGTGCAGTGAGATATCCTTCATAAGCTGATCGACCCCTTCTATATGAGATACGGATTTCACGGTCTCCCTATCTCCTGCATTTAGCCTTTCAGCAATTCTGCCTGCCTCCATATAATCCGTGCCCGCATATACCTCATATCCGTATATCTGTCTTTCTGATGTTGTATGGTACATATAATCATTGAACCTTTCCACCGCAGACTCATTAAGCCCCGATATGGCACTGCTTATAAGTCTCAGATCCTCATCATGATAATTTTCCCTATAATGATAAAGGAGCGCCGCAAATCTCGAATTGAGCTGGCTGTGAAGTCCAACAGCCACACTATAGTCAAATATATCAAGGTATCTGTCAGCATCAAAATCACACGTTTCAAGTTGAGCCTTTCCTATATATTTGCCAGAATTCTGTCTGGCGATACCCTCTAGAAACTCTAATATATGATCCAGATCCGCGCCATCGTCCAGCAGGGCATCAAGGAGCCTGTACTGATCATCATCCACTCTCCAGAACGGAATATCCGCAATCACATACTCAGACTCCGTGAGTCCATACCTCTGCACTGCCTCCCGCATAACCTGCTCATCCCTGTCTATGAGTACAAGCTTATAACCCGCTGCAAGCCTGCCTATATCTATATCTCCTGCCTGCCCTATGCCCCAAAGCGCAAGGACAGGTTTTCTTCCATCTCCGTTTCTTTTAATCGGACAGTTTCTCTCTATATAATCCGTAACCATATGCCTATACCCGGCCCAGCGTTCATAGGAATCCGGTATACGCTCCATCGCAATCATCTCATCAAAATAACTCATTGTTTTCTCCCGTCTCTGCAATCCGACAGATACCTAAAACATTTCATGTCTGTCAGCATTCATTGATCTTTAACATGTATTTTATAAAATTTTATTTTTAAGCACAAGTAGAATGTAGTATAATACACATAGTTGTGCAACAGTGTACACAATAGTTATATTGGAGCAAAAATTTTTCATGTAAGTTTTACGTTCCAGTTTTACATTTGGAGGAGTTATGGAATCAATACAGACAAACGCTCTGAACAGCAAATACATCAATTCCCTCCTGCGCCCGGAGGAAAATCCATTCATGCAGGAGATGCAGAAGTTTGAAGAGATCATGATGATGTATTCCTGCGCTATCAGAGAGGTAAAGACAAAATTCGAAGTACTGAATGATGATTTCAGCGTAAGATATAAGAGAAATCCTATAGAATTCATACAGTCAAGGATCAAAAAGCCCGTCAGTATAGCTAAAAAGCTTGCAAACAAAGGCTGTCCGGTGACATGCGCAAGCATACTGAACAATCTGGATGACGTCGCCGGAATAAGAGTCATATGCCCATTCATTGATGACATATACATGGTGGCAGAAAAGCTCATAAACCAAGATGACATCACCCTGATCGAGGCAAAGGACTACATATCGCATCCAAAGCCAAACGGCTACCGCAGTCTCCATGTCATAGTCGAGATTCCGGTGTTCTTCGCAGACCATACAAGGAATATGCGTGTGGAGGTTCAGATCAGAACAATCGCGATGGACTTCTGGGCGAGCCTGGATCACCAGCTCAGATACAAGAAGGATATACCAAACGTGGACATGATATCCGCGAGACTTAAGAAATGTGCAGATGTGATATCCGCAACAGACCTTGAGATGCAGTCCATCAAGAACAGCATATACGGTCAGCGGTATATTCCTGAATTAAAAAGGGAATCACCTGAGGAATGATTATTGCTGTTTATCCATTGCCAATATTTTTACTCAACCACAGGTAGAACGAAAAAGTTGAATTATTTGCAACTTTTCATTTGACATTTGCTCAAATCTGTTGTAGTATAACTGATGTTGTTAATCAACATGTGTGCATAGCTCAGCTGGATAGAGCACTTGGCTACGGACCAAGGTGTCGGGGGTTCGAATCCTCT
>USSH01000089.1 GCA_900557435.1 uncultured Coprococcus sp.
CAAAGTATAGACTTAAGGATGGGGACTCTATAAAATGGTTGTATACATGCAAAGGCCTTGGCAGCGATGTCGGAGGTGGCATGTAAAATATTTTTTGATTTATCTGATTGGAGAATATACAGAAAATGAACAGGAATGATTCATTTTCCAGCTATCATCCGATAGTAAATCTGGTGTACTTTATATGTGCAATAGGATATGCCCTGGCATTTACCAATCCGGTATGCCTGGGCATATCGTTTATAGCAGCATTTGTGTACTCAGTGATACTTCGGGGACAGCGTGGATTTATAACAAATTTGAAATATATGATTCCTCTTATTGTACTGACGGCACTGTTTAACCCGGCATTCAGCCATCAGGGTGTGACGATACTGGCGTATCTGCCGTCGGGCAATCCACTCACGCTTGAGTCGATAGCCTACGGTGTTATGGCGAGATTTCTGCTGGTGTGTGTGTTATGCTGGTTCTCGTGTTTTAATGTAGTCATAAGTTCTGATAAGATGGTTTATCTGTTTGGAAAATTGGCACCGATATTATCTCTGGTGTTGTCGATGACACTCAAGTTCATACCGGAACTCACGGCGCAGTTTGGAAAGGTGTACAGAGCGCAGAAGGCTTCAGGATATAATATAAATGGTGGATATTTTAAGAGAGTGAGGATGGGATGCCATGTCCTGTCATCGGTCGTGACATGGTCCCTTGAGAGAGCACTTATCACGGCTGACAGCATGAAGGCCCGAGGCTATGGTCTGCCGGGGAGAACGGCATATTCACTGTTCAGGTTCCGGAAGAGAGATGCCAGGGCACTTGTCTATATATTGATATGCGGTGGTTATGTGCTCTGGGGAAGTATGCAGGGTGGTTTCAAGTTCTGGTATTATCCGGAGATAAGGGGTGATCTCACAGGTACTTTGACGGTGAGCATGTATATAGTGTATGTGTGTCTCATCGGGCTTCCGATATTTGTACATGTGAGGGATGGAATAAGGCAGAGTTGTATGAAGACGGCGGATGCAGCGTCGGCCTGTGCTGATGGACAAGGTTTGATATAGAATCTATTAGATAAAAGAGGATATAAAGTTGGATACTTATAAGAATATTTTTGATATAGAAAAAATTTGTTTTGCATATCCTGATGGAAATGACGAGAGCGGAAAGACGTATCTTCCGGATGCTCTCCGCGATACAGAGCTTCATGTCAGGCAGGGAGAATTTGTCGTCATACTCGGCAGATCCGGATGTGGCAAGACCACCCTTCTCAGACAGCTCAAGCCATCGGTTACTCCGGTTGGAAAGAAGAAGGGGCAGATAGTTTTTGATGGTAAAGATATAGGCGGTCTTGATGATAAGACTGCTGCATCGCAGATCGGATTTGTGTGGCAGGATGTGGATGCACAGCTTGTGACGGATAAGGTGTGGCATGAACTGGCATTTGGCCTTGAGAGTCTTGGATATGACAATGGATATGTCAGGAGACGAGTCGCGGAGATGTGCTCGTTTTTCGGGCTTGGGGACATATTCCACAGGAAGGTGATGGAGCTGTCAGGTGGACAGAAACAGCTTGTGAATCTTGCCTCGGTCATGGCGATGTCACCGAAGGTGCTGGTGCTGGATGAGCCTACGAGCCAGCTCGATCCCATAGCGGCAAATGATTTTATAAACAGCCTTGTGAGGATAAACAGAGAACTTGGAACGACTATCATCATGACAGAACATCGTCTGGAGGATGTGCTTCCGGTGTGCAGCAGGTCGGTGGTCATGGAGAATGGCAGGATCATCTATGACGGCGATGTGAGAGGATTTGCCGAGAGTGTCAGGGCGAAGAGGATAGACAGGGGGCTTTATATGTCTATGCCCGCTTCGGTTCAGATATATATGGGGCTTGAGAAAGATGCGGGAAAGCAGCTACCGCTCACTGTGCCGGATGCCCGGGAGTGGCTTGCGGAATATGACAGGAAATTCAGAGAAAATGGCGGAGCTCCTGTGGTGCCAGGGAAAATGAATAGAGAGACTGATGAAGGCGTGAACGGTTCCGGAAACCAAGCTGACAAGGCTGTGGCTGGCAAATGTGACAAGGATCAAGGAGCTGTAATTAGTCAGGAATACGTCGGATGCAGAGCGGAACATCACGTGGTATGCAGCCTGGATGAGGTCAGCTTCAGATATGAGAGGAACACAGGGGATGTACTCAGACAGGTAAGCCTTGACATATACGAGAACGAGATACTTATGATAAATGGAAGCAATGGCTGCGGCAAGTCGACTATGTTGTCCCTGATCGCACATGTATACAGACCGTATAGCGGGAAGCTTCGTATAGCCAAGAATCTAAAGACAGGGATGCTTCCGCAGAACCCGGAACTTTTGTTTACAAGGCGCTCGGTGAGAGATGAACTTATAGACGCAAAGGACAGGCAGCAGCTTGCAGAGATAGTCAGGTTCTGCAGGCTGGAGGAGCTTCTGGACAGACATCCTTATGATCTGTCCGGTGGAGAGAAACAGAGACTTGCCTTGGCGAAGGTGCTCATAGCTGATCCGGATATCCTGCTCATGGATGAGCCAACAAAGGGACTGGACAATGGGTTCAAGATGCAGCTCGCGGACATGCTCAGGAAGCTGCAGAAACGAGGAAAGACGATAGTTGTCGTCAGCCATGACATTGAGTTCTGTGCGGTGGCAGGCGACAGGGTAGCACTGCTGTTTGACGGAGAGGTGGCAACGGTCGGTGATGTGAGAAGTTATATGTCAGACAACAATTTCTTCACCACGGCGGCATCCAGAATATCCAGAAATGTTCTGGATTGTGCGGTGACAGTCCAGGATGTGCTGGTGGCATATGGTGCGGACCTAGATGTGACAGGAGCGGCAGGCGGCGGAAATGATGATCTCGGCGGTGAAAATGATGATATTGGTGGTGCGGATGATCAGGGAGCTGAAAAAATGTCAGAGACTGCCGGTATATCAGACGACAAGATAGCCGACATAATCCTGAATAAAGACAGGAAAGTTGAAAATCTCAGTATCTGGCAGATAGTGACCATCGCGGTCACAACGGTTATAATAATATTTGGATTTTGGAATACCATGTCGGTGTCAGATCTGTCCGGTCTTGTCCAGCAGATGACAGTGACGGCTGAGGGACGAAAGTATCTGGTGTTATATGGAGTTATGATCGCTGCGATATTAGGATTACTTGTTGCCATACGTCCCATAACAAAAAAGAGAAATGAAGACATAGTGATGGATTCGGCCGGACGTGGATTTGGGAAGAGAACAGTGGTCAGCATTGTCGCTGTGCTTGTCATGATCCCTGTGACTATATGGTTTGGAGTTGCAAGGCTTGGTGACAAGAAGTATTTCTTTATATCACTGCTTGTCCTGCTTGAGGCTATGCTTCCGTTCTTCGTATCATTTGAGGATAGAAAACCAAAGGTAAGGGATATAGTGACGCTGGCGGTCATGTGTGCGCTGGCGGTGACGGGAAGGACTGCATTCTTCATGCTGCCAAACTTCACTCCTGTCATGGCGATCGTTATAATTGCCGGGGTGGCGTTTGGATGCGAGGGCGGATTCATCACCGGTGCCATGACTATGTTCGTGTCAAATTTCATCATGGGACAGGGACCGTGGACTCCGTGGCAGATGTTCGCCATGGGCCTCGTCGGATTCCTTGCCGGGCTGTTCTTTGCGGGCAGCAGTGTGAGGACAAGGAGCATGACAAAGCTGGGACTGTGTATATTTGGCGCACTTGTGTGTATAGTGGTGTACGGCGGGATCATGAATCCTGCATCGGTCATCATGTGGCAGCCAAACGTGAATTTCAGCATGATCATGGCATCCTATGTGACAGGATTCCCGTTTGATCTTGCCCAGGCGACTGCGACTGTCATTGCACTGTGGCTTGTTGCAAGACCGTTTCTGGAGAAATTGGACAGGGTGAGGATCAAGTTTGGAGTGTTATAGAAACAAATAGAAATAAAATGATTGAGGATTACGGCTATGATAAGAAATGAGAGATTGGAAGATATCTCAGATGGAAGATTGTACGATGCAAATGATATGGTGAAGGCGTACTGTAATGAGTGCAAGGGCTGTCATGCATGCTGCACAGGTATGGGAAATTCTATTATTCTTGATCCCATGGATGTGATGAGGCTTTGCAGGGAGACCGGGAAGAACTTTACGCAGCTGCTTGAAAAGGAGCTTGAGGTCAATGTGGTGGATGGCCTGGTACTGCCAAATATAAGGATGACGGCGAATAAGTGTCCATTCTTAAACGAGGAGGGCAGATGCAGCATCCATAGTGCGAGACCGGGATTTTGCAGACTCTTTCCGCTTGGAAGATATTATACCGATGACGGATTCAAATATATCCTGCAGATACATGAGTGTGAGCGTGCGGGCAGGACTAAAGTCAAGGTGTCGAAATGGATAGATACCGAGGATCTGCCAAGGTACACAAAATATATAAATGACTGGCATAAGTTCCAGAAGGACATGCAGCGAAACCTGATCGAATATATGCGTTCCGGTGAGGATGAGACTGCGAGAAATCAGACCATGCTGGTGCTGCAGGTCATGTATGTGGGAATGTATGATGCGGAGAAGGATTTCTATGAGCAGTTTGATGTGAGACTTGCGCACATACGCAGCCTGCTGTGTATCGTAAGGTGCAGGCAGACTTAAATGTTCGAATATTGTAAAGTCGGGTATGGTCACATTTACTTTATATCGGAAACCTCTCGATTATACAGAGTTATAAATGTAAAAACAGGGTATAGAGTTTATATGGGAAAAGTTAGAGATATCATAGATAAGACATTTGAATATGGACAGGGCAGAGGTGAACTGCCGGGAGTCGATGAGTTGGCTGAAGCTATAGAAGTTTTGTCGGATTCAGAGAATGGTGCAGGAGAAACAAAAGTCTCTTCGGCGGATAAATATGGACGAAATTCGGATACGAAACATCAGAATATGAATGCGTCAGGTGATTCCAGTGACCTTCAGAACGGCATTAGTGACTATGAGTATCTTAGAAGGAAGGCTTACGATCTGGCTCACCAGAGATTTGGCAACCGAATATATATAAGAGGACTCATAGAGTTTACGAACATTTGCAAGAATGACTGTTATTACTGCGGTATCAGAAAAAGCAACAGCCATGTGGACAGATATCGTTTGACAAAGGATCAGATACTTTCCTGTGCCGATGAAGGATATGTGCTGGGGTTCAGGACATTTGTTCTTCAGGGCGGTGAGGACGGAGGTTTTTCAGACGAGGATATAGCAGATATAGTGAGGTGCATCAAGGAGAGACATCCGGATTGTGCTGTCACGCTGTCATTTGGCGAGCATCCGTATGAGACTTACAGGCTGTGGCGTATGGCCGGGGCGGACAGATATCTTCTGAGGCATGAGACCGCGGACAGGGCGCATTATGAAAGACTACACCCGGATTCGATGAGCTATGACAACAGAGTCAGATGTCTGTATGATCTTAAAAATCTTGGGTATCAGGTGGGAAGCGGATTCATGGTGGGATCGCCGTATCAGACGCCTGTGAATCTGGCTGAGGATCTGCATTTCCTTGCGAAGCTGCAGCCACAGATGATAGGGATCGGGCCGTATGTTCCGCACAAGGAAACGCCATTTGCGAAGATGGAGCAGGGAACTGTCAGACAGACGCTGGTGATGATAAGCTTGCTGAGACTGATGTTCCCGAAGGCACTCATACCATCCACCACCTCTCTTGGAACGATAGCGGCGGATGGCAGGGAGCGCGGGTTTATGCACGGCGCAAATGTGGTCATGCCGAATCTGTCTCCTGTGTCTGTCCGAAAGAAATACGAGCTCTACGACAACAAGATATGCACGGGGGAGGAATCCGCCCAGTGCCGCGGCTGCCTTGACAGGCGCGCGGAGGCATTCGGATTCCAGGTAGTTGTCGATAGAGGAGATTATATATCATAAGGAGGACCCGCGAAAGCGGGAGATTCCTTATGATGTACGCAGACGCCGCGCGAAGCGCCTTTCATGCGTCTGCTCCCCTTTATTCTCTCTCTTCCTTGATAAACATGAACAGGAAGCTCACGAACAGCAGGCAGCAGGAGAACCAGATGGTCCTCATGTCGAATATACGGATGAAGTGTCCACCAACTGCAGCTCCAATTCCAAATAAAAGTATGATTGCCCAGTAGCAAAGGGATTTGAAAAGGGTGCTCCTGTCCTTTGTTCTGAAGTATGCACACAGGGCATCGGTGCCGCTTCGGATATTGCCGATGCACATGGTGCTGGCAAATGCGTAACCGTTGACTTTTCTGAATGCCTGAACCTGCATGGCACATGAAAATGAGACCATGGCATTTGCGAGAAGGTTGAGCTTTATGGGAAGAAATCCCACGATAAGAAGCAGAAAAATCTCACACAATACAACGATCTGTCTCCAATGAAACTGCTGCATATTCTGAAATTTCTGTTTTATACACTCGGCAGCAGCAATTCCAAGCGCAAAAAATAATAGGGGAACGGCATAGTGTACACACATTCGCCAGTTTTGGTCTACAAGGTTCTGACCGAGAAGGACTATGTTGCCTGTCTGTGCATTTGCAAATACCTTTCCTCTGAATATATAGGTGTATGCATCCTGAAGTCCCCCTGATACTGACAGGAAGGCAGCGGTGATGAAAGATTCTGACATTTGTCTATGTGGATAAAACTTCATGGTTCATATACTCCTTGGTTGTAGATTTGTGAGGGGACGGAGGTGCCTGACCCCATTTGGGGGACGGAGGTGCCTGACCCCCGTTTGGGGGACGGAGGTGCCTGACCCCATTCGGGGATTAGGTGCAGTACCTGAAGGTCTTGTCTGTCAGGATCCTTGCGAATATCAGTCCAAGTGGCAGGGCTATGATGATCATGATGGCAGCCGCAAACCAGGATACGGCATCGGAAAGTGACATGATTCCAAAGTTGTATATTGCACGGTAAAGATAAAGTCCTGGAACCATGATTACGATGGACGGCACTGTCAGTGAGATTCGAGGATAACCGTTGGCGCTTTTGATGAATGAAGCGAGCAGTCCGGCCGTGAGGGCTCCGGCAAATGCGGCGGCAGCTGCAGGGATGCCGGCAAGATCTACAAGTTCAAGACGAAGAGTGTTAGCTATGGCACCGATGGCAGCAGCTGTGGTAGCCATGTGTATGGAGCTGTTGAACATGATGGAGAATCCGAACACACCGCAGAAGCTGGCAATCAATCTGAACAACAGATGAAGTCCTGGTGTTATGTTGAGTGCTGCAAAATCCTGTGGGTGGAGCTTCAGCAGAAGCGCCATGATCCATGCGAACATCGTTGCCACAAGCACAATGATGATCGAGTATGTAAGCCTCTCAAGTCCTGATCTCAGATCCAACTTTGCAAGGTCTATGCCGCTGGTGATGAATGGAAATCCCGGTATGATGAACAGCATTGAGCAGATATATCCGGCTTCGTGGAAGGCGGGTATATGGAATGCCAGTTCGGCGGCCTTTAGCAGCAATGCGTACACAAGACAAGCGGTTGACACGGATACAGCTATGTTCATATATAAAGTAAAATGGTGTTTGATAAGCTTTGTCCTTATGAGGTTTCCGATTCCGGCTGCGACAAATGCCAGTATCATTTCTACAGGCCCGCCGCCTAGAAGAAATGTGAAGGCACAGCAGGCGAGGGCAGAGGCAAGCCCCAGTCGGAGTGGAGAGTACAAGGCATGTATTTTTTCTATCTCATCAAGCCTCTGATGGATTTCCTCGCCAGTCAGATGAGCCTCTTCATTTGGAAAATTGTCAACAAACTGCTCCATTCTGTATAGCTTAGAGGTGTTCACTCCTGTGTTGGCGATGCATAGAGACTGAGATACGCAGTCATGACCGTCAAAGCAGTTGAATTCTATAGACATGAGTCCGACATCCACGGTACAGGTAACACCGAGCTCCTTGGAGAGTCTGTTCATGGAAGTACGGACACGCCATGCACCTGTTCCACATGAAAGCATGATAAGTCCAACCCTGCCTATGACGGACGCCTTTTCGATCAGACCGGCCTTGCATATGAGCACATTACTGTCGGCGCTGGCATAGTCGTGCCAGGGAATCTCCATGTGATTTTTCTCCATGATGTCAATGTACGATTCCGCATTTGTGTTTTTAACATTCTTACTTTTCCGCATATATGATCGCCTCGGCTTTCGCAACGTGTCTTTCCAGGTTCTTCATGAGCAGTGAATCCGGCAGGAATATTCCAAGTTCGTCATACTTTTCCCCTTGTTTGTCCAGGGTATCCTGACCATAGAATACAAATGCCATAGGAAGATTTTTCTCCAGTTCGACCATGATATCCCACACAGCACAGTATGCCTCAGCTTCGGTCTCCTTGAGCTTTACCGTGTCCGGCAGCTCCCTGATGAGCAGGACCCCGGTGCACTCCTCAAGGATCTTCTGTCCGACTTCCATGTTGTCAGAAGTGTATTCATGACTGTATCTGTACGCCTTTGCAAGATACATATTCTCGTTGTGTGTCATATGTGTGTAAATATCATGAAAATGCTGATAGTCCTTCTCTCTTACAGACTTTTTGAATTCTGGCAGAAGCTCGCCGTGGCCTCCGGTCATGATGACGGGATTGGTTTTGCCATCGGCGTTGAATCGGTAAGGGATAAGATAGGAATTCCGGAGAAGATCGAACATTGTATTATTACAGATGGAC
>USSH01000090.1 GCA_900557435.1 uncultured Coprococcus sp.
GATTAAAGATAAAAGGATATAACAGTGGTCCATTAGGAGGAGATCAGCAGATAGGGGCAAAAATTGTAGAGGGAAATATCGACATGGTTTATTTTCTTCTCCGATCCACTGGCAGCACAGCCACATGACCCGGATGTTAAGGCACTTCTTAGAATTGCACAGGTGTATGATATACCGATTGCAAATAATATTGCGACAGCGGATTTTATGATTCATTCAACACTTATGAATGAACAGTATTCACATCAAATTGAAAATTTTAAAAATACTGTGGATGTCAGAGTAAAAGAAATGCCATTGGTGCTCAATTGTGATCATTGATTCTAATAATGTCAGGCTGGACAATTGGCTTATTTAAAGCCATTTAGATGATTTCAGCCAAAATGATGGCATTTACACTTCGCTAAACCAATCTTTTTTCTTTAAATTAATAGCAACATGAAAAAAATCCAAAATAAACAAGTTTTTCGGATTTTTTAAGCATTTTTCCGAAAAGAAGCCAAATCAAATCTTTTAGCAGGTTAAATGAGATGGTTTCGGACATTTTTGGATTTTTTACAGAAATTCATGATGTTTTATCCAATTTGACAAAGAAGACCAGTCTTAAAAAGTTTATTTGTAAGCAGGTACAGGTATATCGAGGGAAACCAGCTGCTTCCACTGTTCCTTATATAGTTTAATAATTACAGGTTATACTTTTTAAAGAATTTTCTCATGCTTATAATAAGCGGAATTACCATGACAATCCATGCTATGGGTTCTGCAACAATTATTCCTATATATCCAATCGCTGGGGCGAGCAGGACGGCGGCAAGCACCTTTACAATAAGCTCCATGGAGCTTGAAATAAGAGGTGTTATGTTGTCACCAAATCCCTGCATGCCCTGTCTGAACAGGCATATTACCGCTGGAATATAATATAGAGCTGTGTTGATGCGAAGGTAAAGTGTTGCTGTATCAATGACCTCTGGCTCTGAAGTTGCTGTTATTGCATTGATGATAACAGGAGATAATGTGTTAGCAACAACAATGACAGCTGTACACCATATGAATGTAAGAAGTACAGATGACCTGATTCCTGTTTTAATTCTTGAATATTCTCCAGCACCGAAATTCTGGCTGCAATAAGTCGCAAGAGTTGTTCCAAATACCGAGAATGGCAGCATGAATATTGATGATGCCTTTCTTGCAGCAGTGTGTGCAACAATTATATTCGTTCCAAATGTATTAATGCTTGTCTGTAATGCAACAGTTCCTATATGTACAAATGAAATCATAAAGCTCATGGAAGCACCTGTAGATAACATTTTTACCAGAAGCGGTTTTGATTCTATGAAGTTATCCATGCAAAGGTGAAGCTCTGGATATTTCTTATACATATATATAAAACACAGTATGGCAGATACAAGCTGTGATACTACAGTTGCGACAGCAGCTCCTGCAACACCCGTGTCCAGATATTTTATGAATGTGTAATCAAGAATTATATTCAGTACTGTAGATATAATAAGGAATATTAATGGTGTAAATGAATCACCTATAGCTCTTAATATAGAAGCAAGCATGTTATACATAGCTCCGGCAATAAGTCCCATCATTATAATTCTAAGATATGATGATGAGGCATCGAAAAGTTCTGGAGACACATTTAAAAGATTAAGGATTCCGTAGAGGGCAATTGTGCCAATTACACTTATCGCAACAGTGATGGATACGCTGAGCATAACTGTTCCAGCAATCGCATTTTTCATAATTCTTTTATTGCCTGCACCAAAGTAAGTTGCTATAATTATTCCGAATCCGTTGGTAAAGCCATTCAGCAGATTGTTAAGAAGGTCACAAAGTGATGTTGTGGCACCAACTGCTGCCAGTGCAGTGTCACCTAACAGAGCACCTACAATACGTGTGTCAACGAGACTGTAGAATAGCTGGAAAAGCTGACCGATAAACAACGGAACAGCGAACATAAGAATCATTTTAACTGGTGAGCCCTTAGTAAGGTTTCGCATAGGTATCTCCTTTATATAAGTATATATAATTAAGCAGTATTTAGCTATATAAGTTTATAATTGATTGTGAATCTTGTGTATTATATTCTAATGTGAAAGGTTTGTAAAGAATACATGCATGAATTAGGAATAGTGTTTCACATAGCTAAGCAGATAGAAGAGATTGCACAGGCTAATAATGTGAAAAAGGTTAATAAAGTCGTATTAGAGATAGGTGAGGTATCAACTGTCGTTGGAAGTTATCTTACCGACTGCTGGCAGTGGAATGCCGGAAGGAATGAGCTTTTGTCAGGCAGTGAACTTGTTATAGAGACAATTCCAGGAATAACATATTGCAACGGATGTGGACAGCAGTATGAGACTGTTAAATATGGCAAGATATGTCCATATTGCAGCAGTGAAGATACATTCCTCATACAGGGAAATGAGACAGAGATTAAAGAAATTGAGGTAGAATAGATATGTTAAATCAGTTTTCCAGAACACAGCTTTTATTAGGAAAGAATTCAATGGAAAAGTTAAAGAATTCCAGAGTTGCCGTATTTGGCATAGGAGGAGTTGGCGGATATGTATGTGAGGCACTTGTAAGAAGCGGAGTTGGCGCATTTGACCTGATAGATGATGACAAGGTGTGTCTGACCAATCTCAACAGACAGATCATAGCGACCAGAAGTACAGTTGGAAAGTACAAGACCGATGTTATGAGGGATAGGATGCTTGACATCAACCCGAAGGTGGAGGTCGAGGTTCACAAATGTTTCTTCCTTCCGGAGAATGCGGACGACTTCCCTTGGGACAGCTACGATTATGTGGTAGATGCGGTGGACACCGTGACAGCCAAGATCGCTCTAGTCATGAAGTGTAAGGAGAAGAACATTCCAATCATCAGCAGCATGGGTGCGGGAAACAAGCTTGACGGAAGCCAGTTCAAGGTTGCAGATATATACAAGACAAAAGTGTGCCCGCTCGCGAAGGTCATGAGAAGAGAGCTGAAGAAGAGAGGCGTTAAGAAGCTCAAGGTCGTATACTCTGAAGAGATTCCGACAAGGCCGATCGAGGATATGGCGATAAGCTGCAGAAACCACTGCATTTGTCCGCCGGGAGCAGAACACAAATGTACAGAACGCAGAGACATCCCGGGCAGCGTGGCATTTGTGCCATCAGTCGCAGGGCTTATCATAGCCGGTGAGGTTGCAAAGGATCTCATCAGGGCGTAATAAAAAAGGACGCTGAGAAATCAGCGTCTTCTCCATAAAAATACCAGCGTTCCAAGCAGAACCGCACCTCCATAGATGAATGGTGCATTTTTGTCATTGTTCAAAGTTTTTTCCGTATAAGATGTAGATGGGTTATCCGGGTTGTAATATATTGCGATGGACGACATGGAGCTGTAATTTGTTAGACCGCGGACGGAAAGAAAACCATTGTGCAATACTCCGGACTGGTCGCGGTATTCATAGTTGATATGGGTTCTTTTACTGAATCTTCTGACAGATGTGATATCGGCGGATGTTCTGGTATAGTCCCGCTCGATACGGCATGCCTTACCCCGTATGGAAAGACCGACGACCACAGCTACGATGAATGATACTATTGGAATAATGTAAGTTGTATAAGGTAATAGTCTGAAAAAAATACTGATAGAATCCCCTGATGTTAAAATCATGATATACCCCCTGAAATTGTTGTTTCCCCAAAATATCAGACATGAGATCCCTATTTACATGCCGGACTTGTATGTGTAGATTATAATATAAAGAAGACTGGTTGAGAATCCCTTAATTTAAGAGGATAAGTCTGTTAATATAGCAAATTTCAGGTAATAAATATATTACTGTTTGCACTGCCACTCATGGTGGTCATAAGCTCAGTCATATTCGCATTTGCCAGAAGTGATAACATGGCGATAATAGGACAATAATATAATAGAGAATATACAAAAGGAAGATGAACGAGATGGATAAGAAAGAAGAAAAGAAAATCATAAGACAGGAGTTTCTGACAGGTGAGAGAGCTCTTTTCATGGGAAAAAATCTCGATATATATGATACGATATTTGACGACGGCGAGTCGCCGCTGAAGGAAAGCCGCGATATAAATCTGTACGGCAGCATGTTCAAATGGAAGTATCCACTGTGGTACAGCAAGAACATCGTTGCGGAGGATTGCCACTGGTTTGAGATGGCGAGAGCCGGAGTCTGGTACACAGATAATATCGTGGTGAAGCGGGCACTCATCCAGGCACCGAAGAACTTTCGCAGATGCAAAGGTCTGGAGCTTACGGATGTGACATTTACCAATGCGGAGGAGACCCTTTGGAGCTGCGATGACGTGACAATGGACCACGTGACAGCAAAGGGCGACTATTTTGCCATGAACAGCAATAATATGAAGATAGACGACCTGAAGCTTGACGGCAACTATTCATTTGACGGATGCAGGAATGTAGAGATAAGAAACTCCAATCTGCTTTCAAAGGATGCATTCTGGAACACAGAGAACGTGACTGTATATGATTCATTCATATCAGGCGAGTATCTTGGCTGGAACGCAAAGAATCTCACCCTGATAAACTGCACCATCGAGAGCCTTCAGGGCATGTGCTACATCGACAACCTTGTGATGAAGAACTGCAAGCTCATCAACACAACACTTGCATTTGAATATTCAACAGTGGATGCCGACATCTGCAGCAAGATAGACAGTGTCATGAACCCGACATCAGGAACCATCAAAGCCCAGCACATCGACAATCTGATAATAGAAAAGGACAAGGTAGATCCGTCAAAGACGAAAATAATAGTACAGGAGGGCTGATCATGAAGTTTGATTTTGACAAGGTTATAGACAGACGTGGCACAGGCTCCCTGAAGTGGGACGTGCCGGAAAACGAACTGCCAATGTGGGTGGCAGACATGGACTTTCAGACGGCTCCGTGTATCAGGGAGGCACTGTCAGCCCGGGTGGAGCACGGAATATTCGGATATTCCATCATCCCGGACGAGTGGGCAGACGCCTACGTGAACTGGTGGGGCAGCAGACACGGATTTGCGATAGACAGAGATTGGCTGGTGTTCTGCACCGGAGTCATTCCGGCCATATCAACGGCGGTCAGGAAACTCACCACACCCGCAGAGAATGTTGTAGTGCAGACACCTGTTTACAACATTTTCTTCAATTCTATATACAACAATGGGCGCAACATACTAGAGAGCCCTCTGAAATACGACGGCGAGGGATATGCCATGGACTTTGAGGATCTTGAGGCAAAGCTTGCAGATCCACAGACCAGTCTCATGATACTCTGCAATCCACAGAATCCTGCGGGAAAGATCTGGGATAAGGAAACGCTTGCCCATGTGGGAGAGCTCTGTGCAAAGTACGGTGTGACGGTCATCTCAGATGAGATACACTGCGATCTCACCGATCCTGACAAGGAGTATGTGCCATTTGCCACGGCATCGGACACATGCAGGGATATAAGCGTGACCTGTATTGCGCCGACAAAGACCTTCAACATAGCCGGAATCCAGACCGCAGCCATTGTGGTTCCAAATAAATTCCTGAGACACAAGATGTGGAGGGGGCTGAACACAGACGAGGTAGCCGAGCCAAATGCATTTGCGGTTGATGCGGCGATAGCAGCATTTACAAATGGCGGCGAGTGGCTGGACAGTCTCAGACAGTATCTTTATGAGAACAAGCAGTATGTCAGGAAGTTTATAGATGAAAAAGTGCCGGGTATAAAGGTAGTGTATTCGGAGGCCACATATCTGCTCTGGCTTGACTGCAGCGGGATCTGCGGCGCTGTCGGTGAAGATGGCAATGCCAAGACTCTGTCGAAATTCATCAGGAAGACCACCGGGCTCTATATGTCGCCGGGACTTTCATACGGCAAGAACGGAAAAGCATTTATCAGGCTTAACATTGCATGCCCAAGATCAACCGTGGAAGACGGTATGATGAGACTTGCCGAGGGTGTCAGTGAGTTTAAGAAATCGTTTGGTACAGGGGCTGTAATCAGTGACGGCGATTACGTACGTTGGGCAGAAGTATGTTCAGGACAGACATCGGAAGACAGTGTGGCAGAGAAGGAGATATAGATGAGTAGCAGTGAGAACTTGCTGAAGGACATGATATCTGGAAAGTCCATGACCGCGTCCCAGCAGATCGGTCTTACGGTCAGGCTAAGTATCCCGGCTATTCTTGCCCAGATCTCGTCCATTGTCATGCAGTATATTGATGCGTCCATGGTGGGGCGTCTTGGCGCAAATGCATCGGGAGCCATCGGACTTGTATCGTCCACGACATGGCTGTTTGGCGGGCTGTGCATTGCGGTGACTACAGGATTTACTGTGCAGATAGCTCAGGCTGTGGGTGCCGGTGAGGATAAATCTGCCAGAAATATCATGAAACAGGGACTCATAATAGCCCTGTGCATAAGCGCCCTGCTCGCACTCATTGCAGCAGTGATAAGCACGTCGCTTCCGAGATGGCTCGGCGGTGAAGCTGCGATACAGAAGATGGCAAGCCAGTATTTCCTTGTGTACATGCTGGGATTACCTGCCTTGCAGATGAACAGTATAGCAGGCGGCATGCACCAGAGCTCCGGAAATATGAGACTTCCGGGTATACTAAATGTCATGTGCTGTGTGATGGATGTGATTTTCAATTTGTTTTTTATATTTCCGACAAGAATTGTAAATTTAAGTATTCCGTTTTTATCCGGCGTAAGGCTGGCTGGTTCTCAGATGGCAGGAACGGTTCAGGCAGGAGTCGTTGGTTCCCATTTGTCAACACTTGTGCAGTCTGAGACCTCAATGAATGGTCTGACATTTACTATGCCGGGACTTGGTCTTGGCGTTGCCGGGGCGGCGCTTGGAACCATCACGGCGGAGGCTGTCACCTGTGCCATCATGGTCACAGCGCTTCTTTGGAAGAACAAGACACTTCACTTAAGAAAGGGCGAACACTTAAGATTTCACAGGGATATAATTGTCAAAGCAGTAAAGATAGGAGCACCGGTGGGGCTTGAACAGATGGTCATGTGCTCCGCGTATGTCATGTCCACAAAGATCGTGTCGCCGCTCGGAACGATAGCCATCGCAGCCAACTCATTTGCGGTTACTGCGGAGAGCTTCTGCTACATGCCGGGGTACGGAGTGCAGGCGGCAGCAACCACACTTGTGGGACAATGCGTGGGAGCCGGACAAAAACAGTTGTCCAGAAGGATGGCATGGATTACAATGGGATTAGGTGTGTCGGTCATGACCATAGGCGGAGTACTCATGTACATAGCAGCTCCGGCCATGATAGGTGTGCTGACACCGAACGAAGAGATAAGAAATCTAGGGGCGGCAGTGCTGAGGATAGAAGCATTTGCTGAACCATTTTATGCCGCATCCATAGTTGCATCGGGAGCACTCAGGGGAGCCGGGGACACTCTGGTTCCTAGCTGCATGAACTTTGCAAGTATGTGGTGTGTGAGGATACCGCTTGCAGCCATACTTGCACCGAGAGTCGGTCTCTACGGTGTATGGATCGCCATGTGCGTGGAGCTCTGTTTCAGAGGAATCCTGTTCACCACAAGGCTTAAACGGGAAAGATGGATGCGGGTGTTTGACGAAAATTAAATATGATGTTTTATAATTGCAAGGTATGATTAAACTTGCAATAAAGCATCATTATATAGGGAGGGAAATATGCCGGTATTTGATTTCAGCGGAAGCGACAACAAGAATAAGAACATAGTTACATATGAGACATTTCAGTCATCGGAAAGGACAGCCACAGCGGAGAAACCGATCATGCTCCTTGAGAACTCGACCAGGAAGTGGGCGCACCACTCCAGCGGAAAGTTCACAAATCCGATCAAAAGGACAGCGTTTGAATTTGACGAGGTGGACGGAGTCCAGTCCGCCGACATATTGAAGATAGATGCGAGATTTGTAAGCCTTCTCAAATGGCTCGGCGAAAATCACATCAACGTCCGTCTGTCAGGAGAGAACAGACCGGAGGGCTATGCGGTATACAAGATAAGGGAGACTGAGTTCGGCGGCGGAGCAAAGCTGTCGGCAAATGACGGATTCCTTCAGTTCATGATAGAGCGACTTCTTGCAAGTGATGCCCCTTCAGAAGAGGAGAAATCCGAGGAGGAAGAAGAGGAGGAGGCACTTGGCGATGACATGAAACTCACAAGCATGCAGAGTATCATTGATTTCATGCACTGTGCCGGAAGAACACTTCCTGACAATATAAGACTGTGGGCTAGAAGAAATCTTGCGGTCGCGAGATCCAGCGAGGTATCCCCTGAGGAGAGACGCCACGCGCAGAGAGCACTTTCCATGGCGATGAACATCAGATGGAAGAGCAATTATTTCGAGGCGATAGATCCAGATGAGGCGAGAAGGATACTGGACGAAGAACTCTACGGAATGGAGAAGGTCAAGCAGAGGATCATCGAGACGATCATCCAGATCAATCGTACACATACACTTCCTGCATACGGACTTCTGCTCTGCGGACCTGCCGGAACAGGAAAGTCACAGATAGCATATGCAGTTGCAAGAATACTGAGACTTCCATGGACGACCCTTGACATGAGTTCTATCAACGATCCGGAGCAGCTTACAGGAAGTTCAAGAGTATATTCCAATGCTAAGCCTGGAATCATCATGGAGGCATTTTCACAGGCGGGCGAATCCAACCTC